>NZ_JABWRW010000013.1:0-162401 GCF_014269095.1 Pseudomonas sp. SWRI50
CTGGGCCATGACCAGGCGCGCACCGGTCATCAGCGGCCAGAAGAACTCCCACACCGACACGTCGAAGCTGAACGGGGTTTTCTGCAGCACGCTGTCACTGGCGTCCAGGCCGTAGGCCTTCTGCATCCACCACAGGCGGTTGACCAGTGCCTGATGGCTGTTGCCGGCGCCTTTCGGGCGGCCGGTGGAGCCGGAGGTGTAGATCACGTAGGCGAGGTTCAGCGGGGCTACGTCGATACCTGGGTTGGCATCGCTGTAGCCATCGAGGTTTTCGCTGTCCAGATCCAGGCTGCGCAGGCCAGCCGGGATCGGCAAGGCATCACGCAGGTGCGACTGGGTCAGCAGCAAGGCAATGCCGCTGTCTTCGAACATGTAGCTCAGGCGGTCCTGCGGGTATTCCGGGTCCAGCGGCACATAGGCGCCACCGGCTTTGACGATACCCAGCAAGCCGATAACCATCTCCAGGCTGCGCTCCATGGCGATGCCTACCAGCACGTCCGGGCCAACGCCCAGTTCACGCAGCTTGTGCGCCAGCTGGTTGGCTTTGCCGTTGAGTTCGGCGTAGCTCAGGGTCTGCTCACCAAACATCAACGCCGGGGCGTCCGGGGTGGCGAACACCTGGGCTTCGATCAGTGAGTGGATGCTGCGCTCATTCGGGTACGTCGCGGCGGTGTCGTTCCAACCCTCGACCATCATCTGCTGCTCTTGCAGGCTCAGCATCGGCAGCTCGCCGACTACTGCATCCGCATCGGCGACCAATGCCTGCAGTAGGCGAGTGAAATAACCCGCCAACCGGCCAATGCTCTCGTCGCTCCACAGGGCACGGTCATGGCTGTATTGCATCGACAGGGTCGCGCCCAGTTCTACTACCAGCGTCAGCGGGTAGTTGGTCTGCTCTTGCACAGCCACGTCGCCAAAGCGCAACCCGCCCGGCGCGCCTTGTTGCAGCGCCTCGGACACCGGGTAGTTTTCGAACACCAGAATGCTGTCGAACAGCGCGTCACCGCCCTGCCCGGCCCAGCGCTGCACGTCGTACAACGGGGTGTGCTCGAACTCGCGCAACGCCAGGTTGCAGCCTTGAACCTGGGCGATCCACTCGCCGACACGCTGCTCGGCGCGGGGCGCGCCAATCACCGGCAGGGTGTTGATGAACAGGCCGATCTGCTCCTCAACGCCTGGCAAATCTGCCGGGCGGCCGGCCACGGTGGCGCCGAAGCAGACACTGGCCTGGCCGGTATAGCGCTGCAACAGCAGCAGCCAGGCCGATTGCACCAAGGTGTTGACGGTGACGCGGTTAGCCCGGGCGAAGGCTTCGATGCGGGCGGTCTGCTCGGCATCGAGGGCCAGGCGATGATCACCGTAGCCGCTGCCGGCATCGCCTGCGCAACCGGCAATGGCCTTGGCCAGGCGCGTCGGCTCATCGAGCGCGGCCAGTTGGGCCTGCCAGAAGGCTTCGGCGACCGCCGCGTCCTGGCCTTGCAGCCAGGCGATATAGTCGCGGTAGTGCGTGGCCTGGGCCTTTAGCGCCATGCCTGCGTAACGTTGCAGCACTTCACCCAGGAGGCGTGAGGTGCTCCAGCCATCCATCAAGATGTGGTGGTTGGTGTAGATCAAGTGGTAACGGTCATCGTCGATACGGACCAGCACCAGGCGCAGCAGCGGCGCTTCGGTCAGGTCGAACCCTTGTTGGCGCTCCCCTTCGGCCAGCGCCTGCAGGGCCTGCTCAAGCGCCGGCTGGCCACGCCAGTCATGCTCGCTGCACGGCAACGCCACCGATTTGCGCACCACCTGCACGGCCTGCTCCAGCTCGCCCTGCAGGACGAAACCGCTGCGCAGGATGTCATGGGCATCGAGCACAGCCTGCCAGGCCTGCTTGAAGCGCTGTACATCCAGCCCCTCGACATCGACGCGCAACTGGTTGATGTAGTTGCCGGCCTGATGGTCGTAGAGCGTGTGGAACAGCATGCCCTGCTGCATCGGCGACAGCGGATACACATCGGCGATCTGCGCTGCAGGTACAGGCAAGCTGTCCAACTGGCCCTGGGTGAGCGCGGCCAAGGGGACGTCCGAAGGCGTCACGCCGTGGTGCTGCGCCTGGCAGCAATGCTCGACCAACTCGGCCAGTGCCTGCTCGTAGGCCTGGGCCAGCTGCTGGATGGTTTCCGGGTGGTAGACGTCTTCGCTGTAGGTCCACTCCAGGAACAGCTCGCCGCCATACACCTGGCCGGTGATGCTCAGCCAGTTGCCCAGTTGCGCACCGGCGCATTGGGTACGCCCGGCGCTTTCGCCGCTCGGGCTGAACAAGACGGTATCGTCGGTCGTGAAACTGCTGTCGAACTGGCCCAGGTAGTTGAAGGTGACGCGTGGCTGCGCAGTGCCGCTGAGCCGCTCACGCACCGGGGTATCGCCCAGGTAACGCAGCAGGCCGTAACCGATGCCCTTGTCCGGCACCGCGCGCAATTGCTCTTTGATTGCCTTGATCGACGGGCCCAGCGCCTGGCCAGGGGCAAGGCGTACCGGGAACACGCTGGTGAACCAACCCACCGTGCGGCTGAGGTCAAGGTCGTCGAACAGGTCTTCGCGGCCATGGCCTTCCAGTTGCACCAGCACCTCGTCCTGCGCGCTCCACTGGCACAGGGTACGCGCCAGCGCGGTCAGCAGCAGGTCGTTGACCTGGGTGCGGTAGGCGGCGGGTGCCTGCTTCAGCAACTGGGCGGTACGCGCGGCATCCAGGCGCGATGCAGCGGTGCGGGCATGCTGGTTGCCCAGGCTGCCCTGCGGGTTGTCACGCGGCAGTTCTGCCGGGCTGCCTTGCAGCACCTGCTGCCAGTAGTCAGCCTGGGCGTGCAGCGCTGGGCTGCTGGCGTGAGCGGCCAGGCGCTCTGCCCAGGCTTTCACGCCGCAGGTTTTGGCCGGCAGGCTAACGACCTGCCCGTTCAGGCGTTGCTGATAGGCCTCTTGCAGGTCCTCCAGCAGTACCCGCCAGGACACGCCGTCTACCACCAAGTGGTGGATGACCAACAGCAAACGCTGCTGACCATCGGCGACGTCGAACAGTTCGGCACGCAGCAGCGGCCCGTGCTCCAGCTCGAGGCTGGCTTGCACCTCGGTGCCCGCAGCGTCCAGTTCGCTCAACGCCGCGAGGCTGCGCTGGCGCAGCACCGGCGAAGCGTCCAGGGCCTGGAAGCAGGCCTGCCACTGGCCGCTCTGGCGGCTAAAGCGCAGGCGCAAGGCATCGTGCTGTTCCAGCACCGCACGCAGGGCCGACTCCAGGTGCTCCACTTGCACACGCTGGGCCGGCTTCAGCAGCACCGACTGGTTCCAGTGCGCAGGCTGGGCGATGTCCATCTCGAAGAAACGCACCTGGGCCGGCAGCAGCGCCACCTCACCGCGGGTCGCGGTATCCACGGGGGCTGCAAGCGGTTGCTTGGCTTCGATGCGCTTGGCGACCTGGGCCAGTTGGCCAACGGTCTGCTGTTCGAACAGCTGCTTGGGGGTGATCTTGATGCCTTGGCGCTTGGCCCGGGCAATGATCTGCAGGCTAAGGATGGAGTCGCCACCCAACTCGAAGAAGTTGTCGCTGCTGCCCACGCGTTCCAGCTTGAGCACATCGGCCCACACGGCGGCGAGCTTTTCTTCGACCTCGCCTTCTGGGGCCACATAGCCGCGGCTTACCGCGCCCGGTGTGGGCAAGGCACGCTTGTCGAGCTTGCCGTTGGCGGTCAGTGGCAGGCGCTCGAGCAACAGGATGTGTGCGGGCACCATGTAGTCAGGCAGGCGCGTCTGCAGGTGCGCCTGCAACTGCTGCGTGCTCATGCCCCCTTCAGCCACCACGTAGGCCACCAACTGCAGGCGCTCGGCATCGCCTTCCAGCGGCACGGCCAGGACCACGGCGTCGCTGACACCGGGCAGCCCGGCGATGACTCGGCCGATTTCACCCGGCTCGACGCGATAGCCACGGATTTTCACTTGGTCATCGGCACGCCCGATGAATTCGATGAGGCCTTCAGCACTCATTCGCGCTCGGTCGCCCGTGCGGTACAGGCGGGCGCCACCCGGGGCCGGTACAAAGCGTTCGGCCGTCAGCCCCGGCTGGCCCAGGTAGCCCTGAGCAACGCCCTGCCCACCCAGGTACAGCTCGCCGGCCACGTGCGGCGCCAGCGGGTTGAGGTAACCATCGAGCACCTGGGCGCAGGCATTGCCCAGCGGGCGACCAACCGGCACCGTGCGGCAGCCTTGCAAACGCTGGCCTGGCTCGAAGGTCAGCACGCCGACCGTGGTCTCGGTTGGGCCGTAGTGGTTGATCACCCGGCACCCCGGGCGCAATTCACGGACTTTTTCCAGCAGGCTCCAAGGGCACGCTTCGCCGCCCAGAATCAACGCCTCGGCGGGCAGCACCTCGGCGGCGCGGGACGCTTGCAGCAGGCCTTGCAGGTGGCTTGGCACCAGCTTAACCACGCCCACCTGGTGCTGCGCCATGTAGCTGGCGAAGCCGTCGGGGTCGAAGGCCAGCTCCTGCGGCAACAAATGCAGCAGGCGGCCCGAGGCCAGGGCCCCGAACAGCACGGTGTGGCCCAGGTCGGCGGCGGTGGTGGACACCATGGCCATGCTCGCACCGGCGGGCAGTTGCAGGCGCTCCAGCACGGCCTGGATGTAGCTGGCCAGCGACCCGTGGCTGACCACCACGCCTTTCGGCTGGCCGGTCGAGCCCGAGGTGTAGATGAGGTAGGCCGGCTGTTCAGGGCTGACTGCAACCTCTACCCGGCTGTCCCTGCAGCCTGCCCAGGTGGCGGGCTCACAGGCAACCGCCTGCACCCCGTCGAGGCCCGCGAAGCGTGTATCGCCCGGCTCATGCAGCAGCACGGCAGCGCCACTGTCGACGATCAACTGCTGCAAGCGCTCCTCCGGCTGCTGGGTGTCCAGCGGCAGGTAGGCGGCCCCGGTCTTGAGGACTGCCAGCAAGGCTGTGACCCACTCGATGGAGCGCGGCAGGCACAGGGCAACGATGCTGCCAGCACCGACGCCGCGCTGGCGCAGGTAGTCGGCCACGCGGTTGGACGCAGCGTCCAGCCCGGCCTGGGTCATGAAGCGGTCACCTGCGCGCACGCCACCTTGGGCCTGCCCTTGGGCCATCGCCTGGTGCCACAAGGCGAGGAAGTCGCGGTGCGAGTAAGCTGCTGGCACGGCCTTCTGCTGCGCCGCCACTTCAAGGTGTTCGACGATCGGCGTGTGCGGGGCGTGGCTGAGCACGTCCAGCACGCGCCGCAGCGAATCCGCCAGGCGCTGAATGGTGGCCTGCTCGAACA
Organism: Pseudomonas sp. SWRI50; assembly: GCF_014269095.1. NCBI lineage: Bacteria > Pseudomonadati > Pseudomonadota > Gammaproteobacteria > Pseudomonadales > Pseudomonadaceae > Pseudomonas > Pseudomonas sp. SWRI50. The sequence goes on from NZ_JABWRW010000013.1 coordinate 5,307, forward strand.
GGTCGGTGGCGTAGGTGAAATACCCCTCGATGCCTTCGGGTTTGTCCGAGAAGTCGAAGGCCAGGTCAAAGCGCGCATCGCCTCCTTCGCGAGCAAAGCCTTCCACTTCCAGCTCACCCAGGCGCTTGCGCGAGGGGTCGCCGGCCGCCACGTGCTGGTTGATCTTGAACTGGAACAGCGGGTTGTGGGCCAGGTTGCGCTCTGGCAGCAAGGCATCCACCAGGTGCTCGAACGGCAGTTCCTGATGCGACTGGGCGCCGCCAATCACGTCCTTGACCTGCTCCAGCAGCGCAGCGAAGGTCGCGCGCTCGTCCACTTGCACGCGCAGCACTTGGGTATTGATGAAGAAGCCAATCAGGCCTTCCAGCTCTTTGCGGTTACGCCCGGCATTCGGCGCGCCGATGCGGATGTCCGACTGCCCGCTGTAGCGCGACAGCACCACCGCCATGGCCGCCAGCATCAGCACGAATACGGTGTGGCCGCCCTTGCGTGCCTGGGCGCGCAAAGCCTCGGCCTGCTCGGCGCCGATGTTCAGCTTGAGCACCGCGCCGCGATAGCTCGGCGTGGCCGGCCGCTCGAAGTCCAGCGGCAGGCTCAGCAACGGCTGCTCGTCACCCAGTTGCGCCTGCCAGTACGCCAGCTGGCGCTGGGCCTCACCGGCCTCCAGCCAGGCACGCTGCCAGATCGCATAATCGGCGTACTGGATCGGCAGGGCCGGCAATACGGCCTGACGGCCTTCAGCCAACGCGGTGTACAGCTGGATGAATTCCTGCACCAGCAGGTCGCTCGACCAACCGTCGGAGATGATGTGGTGCATGCTCAGGGCCAGCACATGGTGCTCAGCGTCCACGCGCAGCAGCGTAACCCGCATCAACGGCCCGGCCAGCAGGTCGAACGGGTGCTTCAGCGCGGCATCGACAGCCACGCTCAAGGCGGCTTCATCGTCCTGGCATTCGACCACGTCCAGCAGCAGCGGGCAGGCGTTGAGAATGTCCTGATGGAACTCGCCTTCATCCGAGACGAAGCGGGTACGCAGTGATTCATGGCGGCTGACCAGCGCATCCAGCGCCTGCTGCAATACCGCCAGGTCGAGTGCGCCCTTGAGGCGCACGGCCATCGGCACGTTATAGGCCGGGCTATCGGGCTCCAACTGCCACAGGAACAGCAAGCGCTGCTGGGCAAACGACAACGGAATGCGCGCCAGGCCCTGGCGTGCGGGCACGATGGGCAACAGGCGGAAGCTTTGCCCGGTGGCCTGCATTTTCTCCAGGATCTGCTGACGCTGCTCCACAGGGAGGCCGACGAAGCGTTGGGCAATGCGTTGTGCTGCAGTGAGTTCCATGTCAGGCCTCTGTGAATTCATTCATCATTTTTTCGATATCGCTCAGGCCGTCGTCGCTCAGCGACAGGCCCTGCTCGTCCAGTGCCTGGGCGAACGCACGCAGCTCGGGGTGGGCGAAGATCAGCCGCAGGGGCAGGTCCAGGCCCAGCTCCACGTTGATGCGCGAAACCGCCTGTGCGGCCAGCAGGGAGTGGCCGCCGAGCTCGAAGAAGTTGTCGTTCAGGCCAACCTGGCCGAGGTTCAGCAATTGCGCCCAGATCTGCGCCAGTTGCTGTTGCAGTTCGGTCTGCGGCGCTTCGTAGTCGTGCTGCGGCTGGCTGGGGTCGGGCAGCGGCAGCGCCTTGCGGTCGAGCTTGCCGCTGGGGGTCAGCGGCATGTTCGGCAGGGTCACCAGGTAGGACGGGATCATGTAGTCCGGCAGGCTGGCCTTGAGGTACTGCTTGAGCGCCTGGCGCAGGTCGCCAGTGCTGCCTTCGACAGGCACGGCATAGGCGCACAGCTGCTTGCCGCTGGGCAGGTCGATGGCCAGTACCGTTGCCTCGCGCACATCCGGGTGCGCGCGCAGGTACTGCTCGATCTCGCCCAGTTCAATGCGGAAGCCGCGCACTTTCACCTGGTGGTCAGCTCGCCCGCGATAGGCCAGTTGCCCCTGCTCGTCGTAGTAACCGAGGTCGCCGGTGCGGTACAACCGGCCTCCACCCACGGGGTCGAACGGGTCGGGAATGAAGCGTTCGGCTGTCAGCGATGGGCGTTGGTGGTAACCCCGCGCCAGGCACCCTGCCCCGCCGATGAACAGTTCGCCCGACACGCCGACCGGGGTCGGCGACAGGCCGTCGTCCAGAGCGTGCAAGGTCCGGCCTGGCAACGCGCGGCCAATCGGTACGCCGCCTGCGCTGATCTGCTCGGGCGTCATTGGCGAGCAGTCGAACGTGGTGGCGACCACAGTCGCCTCGGTCGGGCCGTAGGTGTTGAGCAGGCGCACCGCCGGCGGCCCGTCGGCCAGCCAGGCGCGCAGGGCATCTTCCGGCACCGCTTCACCGCCCACGTGGATCTGCTTGAGCCGGCCATAGGCCTCGGGTGCGCGACGCTCCAGGGCCAGGAGGCGCCAGTAGGCCGCCGGCAGGTCGGCCACGGTAACCCCGTGGCGGTTGATCTCGTCCACCAGGGTGTTGGTGTCCCACAGCCGCAGGTCGCGCAGCACCACGCAAGCGCCTTGCGCCAGCGGCGGGAAAAACTGCTCGATGAAGCCGTCGAAGCTGAAGGTAGCGAACTGCAGCACACGGTCTTCCGGGCTCAGGCGCGAGTAGTCGCCAGCCACCTGGCAGAACACCGACAAGGCATGGTGATCGATGGCCACACCCTTGGGCATGCCGGTGGAACCGGAGGTGTAGATGACATAGGCGAGGTTGTGCGGCGCGGCCAAGTTCGGCAGCGGCTCGGTTGGCCAGGCGTGCAGCCACTGGGTGCCGGGTTCGAGCACCACGCAAGGCAGCTGCTTATCCAGCTGCAAGCGCGCCAGCGACGGCGCATCGGCCAGCAGCAGGCCGATGCCGCTGTCCTCGACCATGTACGCCAGGCGCTCTTGCGGGTAGTCCGGGTCTAGCGGCACATAGGCACCGCCAGCCTTGTGAATGGCGATCAGCGCCAGCGCCATGCCCAGGCCGCGCTCGACGGCTACACCTACCAGGCGGTCTGGGCCTACGCCCAGGGCACGCAGGCGGTGGGCCAACTGGTTACTGCAGCGGTCGAGCTCGGCGTAGCTCAGTTGCTGGTCGTCGAAAATAAGCGCCACGGCGTCGGGCCGTGCACTTGCCTGACGCTCCAGCAACTGGTGCGCACACAGGCCGCTGCTGGCCTGCGGTGCCGGGTTCCAGCCATGAGTCAGTTGACGGCGCTCAGCGTCGGCCAAGAAGTCCAGCTCGGCGATGCAGCGCTGCGGCTCGGCACAGATGGCTTCGAGCAGCGATTGCCAGTGCCCGGCCATGCGCTCGATACGCGGGGCATCGAACAGGTCGGTGGAGTAGTTGAACGAGGCCGTTACACCGTCGGAACGTTCCAGGGTGTTGAGCGAGATGTCGTATTGCGCGCCCGGCTCCAGCAGGTCCACTTCCCGGACCTTGAGGCCAAGCAGGGCATCGCTGGACACCTGCTCGCCCAAGTCGCGCAAATGGTTGTACAGCACCTGGAAGAACGGGTTCACGCCCTGGTCGCGCTCGGGGTACAGGGCTTCGGCCACCTCAAGGAACGGCACGTCCTTGTTGGCCTGGGCCTGCAACGTGGTCTCCTTGATCGCGGCCAGCAGTTGCGGGAACGGCAGGCTGCCATCGACGCCCACCCGCGCCACTACCACGTTGATGAAGAAGCCGATCAGCCCTTCGAGCTCCAGGCGGTTGCGGTTGGTGACCGGCACGCCGATGTTGATCGTGTCCTTGCGGCTGTAGCGCGACAGCACGATGGCATAGGCCGCCAAAAAGACATGGAACAGCGTGGCATTGGACGACACCGCCAATGCCCGCAGGCGCTCGGTCAGGGCCAGCGGCAGGCGCACATCGAAGCGGCTGCCCTGGTAGCTTTTGACCTGCGGGCGAATACGGTCGGCGGGCAGTTCGAGGACTTCGAAGTCGTCTTCAAGGCGCGCTTTCCAATAGTCGATCTGTGCCTGCATCTGCCCCTCGTCCAGCCATTTGCGTTGCCAGGCGGCGAAGTCGGCGTACTGCACCGGCAGCGGTTCAATGGCCCGCACCTGGCCGCTGGCCGCCGCGTTGTAGGCCGCTGCGAACTCGCGTACCAACAGGCTCATCGACCAACCGTCGGAGACGATGTGGTGCAGGGTCAGCGACAGCAGGTGCTCTTGCGCATGCACCATGAACAGGCGGGCACGCAGCAATGGGCCGTGCTCCAGGTCGAACGGGGCGAAGGCTTCGGCCTCCAGCTTGCGCATCTGCGCGGCTTCGTCCTGGCCACTGAGGTCTTCGAAACCGATCGGCACCGAGGCGGCGGGCAGGATGCGTTGCCACGGCAAACCGTTGGCTTCGACGAACACCGTGCGCAGTGACTCGTGGCGCGCCACCAGCGCATCCAGCGCGGCCTGCACCGCAGCACGGTCGAGGGTGCCTTGCATGCGCACGGCCATTGGCGTGTTGTAGGCCAGGCTTTCGGGGTTGAGCTTCCAGAACAGCCACTGACGGTTTTGCGAGCGGGACACCGGCAGTGGCTGCTCGCGGTCGAGGATCTCGATCTCAAGCCCTGCACCCTGCTCGCCCTCAGCCACTGCCTGGGCGAAGGCCTGCAGGTCGACCGTGTCGAACAGGGTACGCAGCGGGATGTCCAGGCCCAGGTGCTTGCGCACCCGCGATACGGCCTGGGTGGCCAGCAGCGAGTGCCCGCCCAAGGCAAAGAAGTTGTCGCTCAGGCCCACCTGCGGCACCTGCAGCACTTCAGCCCAGATCTGCGCCAGTTGCACCTGCAGCGGGGTCACCGGTGCCTGGTAAGCCGCCTGGGTGGCCACCGGCTCGGGCAGCGCCTTGACGTCGACCTTGCCGTTGACCGTGACCGGCAGTTGCGCCAGCACCATCAGGTGGGTCGGCACCATGTGCTCGGGCAGCAGGCCTTTGAGCGTGGCGCGAATCGTGTCCTGCCAAGCTTGGCTGTCTGCCGGCATTTGGCTGGGCACCAGCCAGGCCGCCAGCACCGCTTCCGGTGCCTGGCCCTTGACCCGGACCACGGCGTTGACGACGCCTTCCAGGCTAAGCAACTGCTGCTCGATCTCGGCCAGTTCCACGCGGTAACCGCGGATTTTCACCTGGCCGTCCATGCGCCCGGCAAACTGCAGCTCGCCAGCGGCGTTGTGCCGTACCCAGTCGCCACTGCGGTAAAGGCGTTCGCCGTGGGCACCACTTGGGTCGGGCACGAAGCGCTCGGCGGTGAGCGCCGGGCGGCCGAGGTAGCCACGGGCAAGGCCGGCGCCGCCGATGTACAGCTCGCCCTTGGCCTTGGCCGGCAGTGGCTGCAGGCAGCTGTCGAGCACGCTGACGGTTGCGTTGGCCAGCGGTTGGCCGAGCGACGCCTGATCGTCCAGTTCAGCCACCAGCACGCCGACCGTGGTCTCGGTCGGGCCGTAGTGGTTGAACACCTTGAGTGTCGGCGCCAGGGCGCGGATTTTGCCGAGCAGGCCCGGGCTGATGGCTTCGCCGCCCAGCACCAGACACTGGCCAGGCAGTGCCGCGCGACCGGCGACCAACATGGCCTCCAGGTGCGAGGGCACGATCTTAACGGCGCCCACCTGGTGCTGTGCCAGGTAGGCCGCAAAGCCCTCGGCATCCAACACTTGCTCGCGCAGCATCAGGTGCAAGGTCTGGCCGCCGCACAGGGCGCCGAACAGCATGGTGTGGCCGAGGTCCGCAGCCGGGGTCGAGACTTGCGCCATGCTGTGGATCTGCCCCACCGGCAGGCGTGCGGCGATACCCTCAACGTAGTTGCCCAAGGCGCCATGGCTGATCGCGACGCCCTTGGGCTGGCCGGTGGTGCCGGAGGTGTAGATCACGTAGGCGAGGTTGGCTGCGGCAGCACTAGGGCGTGGCGTGTTTTGGCTTAGGGCTTGGGTGTGTTCCCACGCCAGTCGAGAGACGCCTTCAGGCAGCTCCGCCTGCCAGCTGCCAGGGGCCAGCACCCGCTGGGTGCCGCTGTCGGTGAGCAAGTAGGCCAGGCGTTCGGCCGGTTGTTCAGGTTCCAGGGGCAGGTACGCGCCGCCCGCCTTGAGCACGCCGAGGATGCTGGCGAGCATGCCGACACTGCGGTCAGCCAGCACGCCGACCAGGGTGTCTGGCTGCACGCCGGCTTCGACCAGCCTGTCGGCGATGGCCTCGGCGCGGGCGTCGAGTTCGGCGTAGCTGGCTGCCTCGCCAGCGGCAATCACTGCGGTGCGTGTGGGGTGGCAGCGGACGGCGTCGGCAAAGCGCTGGTGAACCAGCAGCGGCTCGACCAAATGACCTGGCACACCCCGAGTGGCTGCCAGGCCAGGCAACGGCAACTCGCCCACCGCGCCAGCGGTGTCATCGGCCAGCGCCTGCACCAAGGCCAGCCATTGCTCGCCCAGGGCCTCGACAGTGGCCGCATCAAACACGTCCAGGGCATAGGTGAAGGCCGCATGCAACTGCCCGGCACGCTCGTGGGTATCCAGCGCCAGGTCGAAACGGGCGCTGTGCTTTTCCAGCGTGATCGGCGCCAGGCTCAGCCCGGAGCGGGTCTTGATGGCTTCGACATCCGCCACCTGGGCCTGATGGTTGAACAGCACGCGGAACAGCGGGCTGTCGGTGCTGCGGGGCAGGTCCAAGGCTTCGACCAGTTGCTCGAACGGCAGGTCCTGGTGGCTCTGCGCGCCCACGGCGGTTTCGCGCACACGCTGCAACAGGCCGGTGATATCCAGCAGCGGGTCGAGCTCGGTGTGCAGCACTTGGGTATTGATGAAGCAGCCGATCAAACCCAGGCTTTCGGCGCGGTTGCGGTTGGCGATGGGCACGCCGACGCGGATTGCGCCCTGCCCGCTGTAGCGCTGCAGCAGCAGCTTGAAGGCCGCCAGCAAAACCATGAACAAGGTGACGTTGTGCCGACGCGCCAGGCCGCGCAGGCGCTCGGCGACATCGGCAGCAATCGGGAATGTGTGGCGGGCGCCGCGGTAGCTTGGCCGGCCGTTGCGGGTGCGGTCCAGCGGCAGCTCCAGCGGGGCGTGATCATCGCCCAGGCGCGCCTGCCAGTACGCCAGCTGGCGGTCCTGCTCACCGGCCTCGAGCCAGCTGCGCTGCCACAGGGCGTAGTCACGGTACTGGATCGGCAGGGGCTCGAGTGTGGCTTGGGTGCCGGCCACGGCGGCGTCGTAGAGGTGCAGGAATTCGTCGATCAACACGTTCATCGACCAGCCATCGGCGACGATGTGGTGCAGGGTCAGCAGCAGGACATGTTCCTGCGCTGCCAGTTGCAGCAGGCGCACGCGCAGCAGCGGGCCGGTGGCCAAGTCGAAAGGCGCCAGGGCCTCTGCTTCGGCAATCGATTCGAGGGCGTGTTGGCGGGCCGCTTCGGCCAGCTCGCTCAGGCAGTCCTGGCGCAATTGCAGCGGGGCCGCGACGGCATCCACGTGCTGACGTACGTCATCGCCGTCGGCGACAAAGCGGGTGCGCAGGGTTTCGTGGCGGGCGACCAGGGCGTCGAATGCGTGTTGCAGGGCGCTCAGGACCAATGGGCCATTCAGGCGCACGGCCATCGGCAGGTTGTAGGCTGCGCCTTGGGGGTCGAGCTGCCAGAGGAACCACATGCGCCGCTGGGCGTAGGACAACCGGTCACGCTCGTCGACCTCGACACCTGGCGCAATCGGCAGCACGGAGAAGTCCATGCCCTCGCCCTGCAACGCCTTGAGGAACAGGCGGCGCTTGTCGGGGCTGAGTTCGATGAAGCGGCGGGCGAGTTTGAGCGTCTGTTCAGCATTCATGTCGAGCGGTGTCCTGGCAGTCGAGCGGTAACTGTCAGACGAAGGCATGGGAGGCTGATTTAGGGGTTGGGGCTGATAGGTGCATGCCTTGGGGTTTGCAGCGCCGGTGAGATCGAGCGCCGCCCGCGCGGCGCATCGCGAGCAACGCTCGCTCCTACGTTTGTTTCGGGCCAATTATTCCTGGGGCATTGGCGCGCGGCCCCTTGGCGCATGGCTCGATATCGCGTCGAACAAACAAGGCGGTCGCGCGCGCCTGTCACAGGCGTTATTGGCCAAAAACAAACGTAGGAGCGAGCGTTGCTCGCGATGCGCCGCGCGGGCGGCGCTCGGTCTCACAGGCGACAGAACTCCCAAGGCATGCACCTCCTCACCGCCCCACCTGCGAATGCCCCTGCGCCATCGCCACCACCACCTTGCGCTTCCCCGTAAACGGCGAACGCGCATGCGCCGCGAGCATGTTGTCGAGCATCAGCACATCATTCTCCAGCCAAGGGAAACGGATGGCACACTCATCCAACACCCCGCGTACCTCATCAAGCAACGCGTCCTCAATGGTCGAGCCATCGCCGTAATACACATTACGCGGCAGGTCCTCTTCCTCGACGATGTCCATCAACGACTCCCGCACCTCCGGCTGCAGGTTCGACACATGGAACAGGTGCGCCTGGTTGAACCACACGTCCTCCCCCGTCACCGGATGACGCGCTACCACCTGGCAGCGTTGGCGTGTGCGCAACTCGCCATCTTCCTTCCAGATGCATTCAATGGCATGCGCACGGCAGTAGGCCTCTACCTGCCGCGGGTCTTCGGTGTTGAACACCTGCGACCATTCCACGTCCAGGCCGTTGCCGTAGTTGCGCACATACATCAGGCCCTTCTCGACCAAGCGCTCGCGAATACGCGCTGGCATCCGCCGATACACCTCGCGGCTGTCGGCAATCGGCGTCTCGCCGCCGGTCTCGGCGGGGATCACGCTGTAGAACCAGATCTTCATCGGCCACTCGAGGGTGTAGGCCTGCTCGTTGTGCAGCGGGATGCTCTGGTGCGCCGGGTACTCGGTCGAGGTGTACACGCCTTGGGTCACGTTGCTGCGCGGCGTGGAGCCGAACTCGTAGTTGAGCAGCGGGTGGCCGAACGCGGCGGCGAACTGGCGAAAAGCCTCAGCCCCGCCCACCTGGAAGCCCCTGAACAGGATGCCGCCTGCGTGCAGCAGGTGGCGCTCAACCAGCGGTTTCAGCTCGTCAAACGCGTCGAGCAGGTCGATGCCAGGCTCCGGCGCGCGCACCAACAACGGCAGGTCGCCGCGGGCAGCGTCCAGGGGTTCGATCGCAAAGCTCAGCAATTCACTCATGTACCGTCACCTCAAGCCAGGGCCGCCGTGGCGGCGAAAGGGATGCTGCGCCATCAGGGCGCCTGACTAGATGAACGAGCATGCCCGGCAGAAATTCACCCGCGCGAACACACAGGTAAAGCGAACGCGCGCCGGTTCGTCTGAACGATGTGCACCCTTTTATCGTCCAGGAACCCTACATGACTCGCCAGCTTCTGCTCCTCGCCTTGCTTGCCGCGGCCCCTGCCGTCGCCTGGTCGGCCGAGCACTGCGCCGTGGACATCCACGGCACCGACCAGATGACCTTCGACAAGGCCAAAATCACCATCCCCAAGGCCTGCACGTCGTTCACCGTCACCCTCGCCCACCCTGGCGAAATGCCGAAGAACGTGATGGGCCATAACTGGGTCCTGAGCACCCAGGCAGACATGCAGGGCGTGCTGGACGACGGCCTGAAGGCAGGCGAGGCCCAGGACTACGTGAAGCCCGGCGATACCCGGGTCATCGCCCATACCCGCCTGATTGGCGGTGGCGAAAAAGACAGCGTCACCCTCGACACCCGGTCGTTGAAGGCCGGCACTGCCTACAGCTTCTACTGCTCGTTCCCGTTCCACAGCACCTTGATGAAGGGCACCCTGGCCCTCGGGAGCTGACCCCGCCGCGCCGCCCACCTCCACTCCCTCACCGAGATCGCGCTTCATGAAAACGTCTTCCCCCGGGGCCATCCGCGAATTGCTGGGCCTGCTCAAACCCTACCGCCCAGCGGTCATCGTCTCGGTGCTGCTGGGCATGGTCGGCGGCCTGGCCGTGACCGCGCTGCTGGCCACCGTCAACCAGGGCCTGCATGCCCCCGATGGCATGAGCCAGGGCGTGATCCTGGCCTTCGCCGGCCTGTGCGTGCTGGCGCTGGTGAGCAGCGTGGCCGCCGACAGTGGCACCAACTACGTAGGCCAGAAGGTCATCGCCCGGCTGCGCAAAGACCTCGGCGCCAAGGTGCTGTCGGCGCCGATCGAGCAGATCGAGCGCTACCGCACCCACCGCCTGATCCCAGTGCTGACCCGCGACGTCGACACCATCAGCGACTTCGCCTTCGCCTTCGCCCCGCTGGCCATCTCGCTGACCACGGTGATCGGCTGCCTGGCCTACCTGGCCTGGCTGTCGTGGCCGATCTTCCTGATCACCCTGGTAGCGATCGGCATCGGCAGCGCCGTGCAGTACGTGGCCCGGCAAAAAGGCGTGGCCGGTTTCAACGCCGCCCGCGATGCCGAGGACAACCTGCAAAAGCACTACTCGGCGATTGCCGAAGGCGCCAAAGAACTGCGCATCGACCGCCGCCGCCGCCATGCCATGCTGACCCGCAACATCCAGGGCACGGCCGACTTCATCGCCAACACCCACATTCGCGCCATCAACATCTTCGTGGCCGCCAAGAGCCTCGGCTCGATGCTGTTCTTCGTGGTCATCGGCCTGACCCTGGCCCTGCAGTCGCTGTGGCCGAGCAACGACCCGGCCGTAATGAGCGGCTTCGTGCTGGTGCTGCTGTACATGAAAGGCCCGCTGGAGACGCTGATCGGCAACCTGCCGATTCTCGGCCGCGCGCAAGTGGCGTTCCGCCGCATCGCCGACCTGTCCGAGCGCTTTTCCTCGCCCGAACCGCACCTGCTGCTGGACCAGCCGGTCAAGCACACCGCCCCCGGCAGCGCGCACCTGGAGCTGCACAATGTCGAATACGCCTACCCACCGGTGGACGGTAACGAACCCTTCCGCGTCGGGCCGGTGAACCTGAGCATCGCGCCGGGCGAGATCCTGTTCATCGTCGGCGAAAACGGCTGCGGCAAGACCTCGCTGATCAAGCTGCTGCTGGGCCTGTATACCCCGCAACGCGGCGAAGTACGCCTGAACGGCAAGGCCGTTGACCCGCAGGGCCTGGACGACTATCGCCAGCTGTTCACCACCGTATTCGCCGACTACTACCTGTTCGAAGACCTGCCCGAGCACGAGCACAGCCTGCCCAGCGATGCCACGCGCTACCTGGAGCGGCTGGAAATCGCCCATAAGGTGAGCGTGCGCGATGGTGCGTTTACCACCACCGACCTTTCCACCGGCCAACGCAAACGCCTGGCGCTGGTCAACGCTTGGCTGGATGGCCGGCCGGTATTGCTGTTCGACGAATGGGCGGCGGACCAGGACCCGACCTTCCGCCGGGTGTTTTACACCGAGCTGCTGCCGGACCTGAAGCGGCTGGGCAAGACCATCATCGTGATCTCGCATGATGACCGCTACTTCGATACGGCGGACAAGGTGGTGCACCTGAGCCGCGGGAAGGTGGTCGAGGCGTTAGAGCCGGCGTGAAGTAGCGTAGCGCGGGCTTGGCTAGGGGCGGTCACGACAATGGCCGCCCTTTTTTTGCGCTATCTATAATGGCTCTATAATCGATCTATAAATCACTATAAACCCCGAAAAAGGGTCGTCTGCAAGCGCCAGGAACACCTGGCGCTGCGGGCAATTAGCAATCAGAACAACCAGCGGTACAACAGATACGCCACCACCACCGCCAACACCGGCCGCAAAATGCGGTAAGCCTTGGGGTTGGCGCGCTTGAACTGCTTCACGTGGCTGCTGATCTTGTTGCTGAAACGCTTGCTCCAGGCATACGCCTGGTTGATCCCGCCGACGCGCTCGTCGTCGGTGTTCTGCGGCGCGGTGGCGCGGCCGAGGAAGGCACTGACTTGGCGGTTGATGCGGGTCATCAGCGGGCTGCTCAGCGGGCGTTCGATGTCGCAGAACAAGATCACGCGGGTGACGTCGGTCTCGTTCTTGACCCAGTGCACGTAGGTCTCGTCGAACATCACGTCCTCGCCGTCACGCCAGGCATACACCTGGCCATCGACGTAGATGCGGCAGTCGTCGGAATTGGGCGTGGACAAGCCCAGGTGATAGCGCAACGAGCCGGCGAACGGGTCGCGGTGCGGGTTCAGGTGGCTGCCACCGGGCAGCAAGGCGAACATCGCGCCCTTGACGTTGGGGATGCTGCTGACCAGCTCGACGGTGCGCGGGCACAGGGCCTCGGCCGACGGCAGCGGTTTGTCGTACCACTTCAGGTAGAAGCGCTTCCAGCCCTTCTTGAAGAACGAACCGAAGCCGGCGTCGTTGTCTTTTTCAGCTGCGCGAATATAGCCCTCGTCGAACAGGCGCATGGCCTCTTCGCGGATTTCCTGCCAGTTGTCCTTCAGCACATCCAGTTCAGGGAAGCGCTGGCGGTCCAGGTACGGCTTGGACGGCACGCCAGAAAACAGGTACATCAAGGCGTTATAGGGGGCGAACAGCGCCGAATGGTTGACGAACTGGCGCAACACCGGCAGGCGCGCCTTGCCGCGCAGGTGCACGAACAGCACGCTGCCGAAAAACACCAGCAGGACACCCGCCTTGGCTGCAAAGGAAAAGGTCATGCAACACTCCTTGGAAAGGAAGCAGGCCTGCGCCGCCTGCTCCCGAAAAAATCATCCGGCCATCATAAACCCATCCCGCCCCGGTAAAAACAACCTGGGCGGGATCTCATTCATGAAGATTCTGCAATAAACCGGATTACCGAGTGTTGCGCCTGATCAGAGGACGAGGCGATTACTGCTGGTTTTCCTGCTCGCTGAACATATCGCTGAACAGCATGCTCGACAGGTAGCGCTCGCCAGAGTCGGGCAGGATTACGACGATGGTCTTACCCTGCATCTCGGGTTTTTCGGCCAGGCGCACCGCCGCCGCCATCGCTGCGCCACAGGAAATACCGCACAAAATGCCCTCTTCCTGCATCAGCCGAATGGCCATGGCTTTGGACTCTTCGTCAGTCACCGTCTCGACCTGGTCGACCATGGAAAGGTCGAGGTTCTTCGGCACGAAGCCCGCACCAATGCCCTGGATCTTGTGCGGGCTGGGCTTGAGTTCTTCACCGGCCAGGGTCTGGCTGATCAGCGGCGAGGCCACCGGCTCCACCGCCACCGAGAGGATCGACTTGCCCTGGGTCTGCTTGATGTAGCGCGAAACGCCAGTGATGGTACCGCCAGTGCCTACACCGGCCACCAGCACATCGACGGCGCCGTCGGTGTCGTTCCAGATCTCCGGGCCGGTGGTCTTTTCATGGATTGCCGGGTTGGCCGGGTTTTCGAACTGGCCTGGCTGGAAGTACTGGGCCGGGTCGGAGTTAACGATTTCGTTGGCCTTCTCGATGGCGCCCTTCATGCCCTTGGCCGGCTCGGTCAGCACCAATTCGGCACCCAAGGCCTTGAGCACCTTGCGCCGTTCAAGGCTCATCGAGGCCGGCATGGTCAGGATCAGCTTGTAGCCCCGGGCGGCGGCAACGAACGCCAGGCCAATACCGGTGTTGCCCGAGGTGGGCTCGACGATGGTCATCCCGGGCTTGAGCTTGCCGCTGCTTTCGGCGTCCCAGACCATGTTCGCGCCGATCCGGCATTTGACCGAGTAGCCCGGGTTGCGCCCTTCGATCTTGGCAAGGATGGTGACCCCACGCGGGGCGATGCGGTTGATCTGCACCAGCGGTGTGTTACCGATGGAATGGGCATTGTCTGCGTAGATACGGCTCATGGCAGGGGTCCTTGAACATGAAGATGCAGGGAAAGACTTCAAGGGTAAGCCTGCCCCGTTGGCCCGTAAAGCCTGTTCGAACTCCCAGGCGGCGGCTGCGGTCAACCGCACATCCAGCCTAGGAGAACCTTCGATGAAAGGTCGCTACCGCTGGCCGCTGGTCGGCCTGGCCAGCCTGGTCGTGCTGCTGGTGGCCCTGCACCTGGCCCTGCCCTACCTGGTGCGCGACTACCTCAACGACAAGCTGGCCGACATGGGTGACTACCGCGGCCAGGTCGTCGACGTCGACCTGGCCTGGTGGCGCGGCGCTTACCAGATCAACGGCCTAAAGATCGTCAAGACCAGCGGCAAGGTCCCGGTGCCGCTGCTCGATGCGCCCCTGATCGACCTGTCGGTGAGCTGGCACGCGTTGTGGTACGACCGCGCCGTAGTAGCCGAGGTGACCTTCGTGCGGCCAGCGCTGAACTTTGTCGATGGCGGCAGCAAGCAGGCGTCACAGACCGGCCGTGGCACCGATTGGCGCCAACAACTGGAAAAACTGCTGCCGATCACCCTCAACGAATTACGCATTGAAGACGGCGTGCTGACCTTTCGCAACTTCACCTCCAAGCCCCCCGTCAACCTCAAGGCCACCCAGCTCGACGCCAGCATTCGTAACCTGACCAACGTGCGCAACGAAAAAGGCCGGCGCGACGCCAGTTTCGACGCCCATGCCGTGTTATTCGGGGATGCCAAGGTGGAGAGCCGCGCCACCTTCGACCCGTTCAGCGACTTCGACGACTTCGAATTCCGCCTGCGCGCCACCGGCATTCAGTTGCGCAAGCTCAATGACTTTGCCAGCGCTTATGGCAAGTTCGACTTCAATGCCGGGCATGGCGACCTGGTGATCGAAGCCCAGGCTGAGAAGGGCCGGCTTACGGGCTATATCAAGCCGTTGCTGCGCGATGTCGATGTGTTCAACTGGCAGCAAGACGTGCAGAACAAGGACAAGGGCTTTTTCCGCTCGGTGTGGGAGGCGCTGGTGGGGGGCACCGAATCGGTGTTGAAAAACCAGCCGAAAAACCAGTTCGCCACCCGGGTGGAGCTTAGTGGCAGCGTGCACAAGCAGGATGTCAGTGCCTTCGAGGCGTTTTTGCAGATCCTGCGCAATGGCTTTGTCCAGGCGTTCAATGCCCGGTATGAGCAGCCTGCGCCAAAGTCCGACTGAAAGCGCGTGACGGGGCATTCAGGGACTGAATACCCGGTCTGCGTTTGCAGGCGTCCGGGGCCGGGGTATAGTCGCTGACAAACGATAAACATGTGTTGCCTGTGCCGGCCCTTTCGCGGGGCAAGCCCGCTCCCACAGAGACTGCATAACCCCAGTGGGAGCGGGCTTGCCCCGCGAAAGGGCCGGCACAGCCACCCGCAGAGGACACTCCCATGAAGTTCGAAGGCACCCGCGACTACGTCGCCACAGACGACCTGAAACTGGCGGTAAACGCGGCCATCACCCTCGAACGCCCGCTGCTGGTCAAAGGCGAACCGGGCACTGGCAAGACCATGCTCGCCGAACAGCTCGCCGCCTCCTTCGGCGCCCGCCTGATCACCTGGCACATCAAGTCCACCACCAAGGCCCACCAGGGCCTCTACGAGTACGACGCGGTCAGCCGCCTGCGCGACTCGCAGTTGGGCACCGAAAAAGTCCACGATGTGCGCAACTACCTGAAAAAGGGCAAGCTCTGGGAAGCCTTCGAGGCTGAAGAGCGGGTCATCCTGCTGATCGACGAAATCGACAAGGCCGACATCGAGTTCCCCAACGACCTGCTGCAAGAACTCGACAAGATGGAGTTCTATGTCTACGAAACCGACGAGACCATCAAGGCCAAGCAGCGCCCGATCATCATCATTACCTCGAACAACGAAAAAGAACTGCCCGACGCCTTCCTGCGCCGCTGCTTCTTCCACTACATCGCCTTCCCCGACCGCGCCACGCTGCAACAGATCGTCGACGTGCACTACCCGAACATCAAGCAATCGCTGGTCAGCGAGGCGCTGGACGTGTTCTTCGACGTGCGCAAGGTGCCGGGCCTGAAGAAAAAGCCCTCCACCTCCGAGCTGGTCGACTGGCTCAAGCTGCTGATGGCCGACAACATCGGCGAAGCGGTGCTGCGCGAGCGTGACCCGACCAAGGCCATCCCACCCCTGGCGGGCGCCCTGGTGAAGAACGAGCAGGACGTCCAGTTGCTCGAGCGCCTGGCCTTCATGAGCCGGCGCGGCAACCGCTGAGGGGCCGGCCATGCTGCTCAACCTGTTCAACGAAATGCGCGCGGCCAAGGTGCCGGTGTCGGTACGCGAACTGCTCGACCTGCTCAATGCCCTGCAAAAACGCGTGGTGTTCGCCGACATGGACGAGTTCTACTACCTGGCACGGGCGATCCTGGTGAAGGACGAGCGGCATTTCGACAAATTCGACCGAGCCTTCTCGGCCTACTTCAAGGGCCTGGAAAACCTCGATCGCCACCTTGAAGCGCTGATTCCCGAAGACTGGTTGCGCAAGGAGTTCGAGCGCTCGCTCACCGATGAAGAACGCGCGCAAATCCAGTCGCTGGGCGGCCTGGACAAGCTGATCGAGGAATTCAAGAAACGCCTCGAAGAGCAAAAGGAACGCCACGCCGGCGGCAACAAGTGGATCGGCACCGGCGGCACCAGCCCATTCGGTTCAGGCGGTTTCAACCCCGAAGGTATCCGCGTGGGCGAGGCTGGCAAACGCCAGGGCAAGGCGGTGAAGGTGTGGGACCAACGCGAGTACAAAAACCTCGACGACCAGGTCGAGCTGGGCACGCGCAACATCAAGCTGGCCTTGCGCCGGCTGCGCAAGTTCGCCCGTGAAGGCGCTGCCGAAGAGCTGGATATCGACGGCACCATCGACCACACCGCACGCGACGCCGGGTTGCTGAACATCCAGATGCGCCCGGAGCGGCGCAACACCGTCAAGCTGCTGTTGCTGTTCGACATCGGTGGCTCGATGGATGCTCACGTCAAAGTCTGCGAAGAGCTGTTCTCGGCCTGCAAGACCGAGTTCAAGCACCTGGAGTACTACTACTTCCACAACTTCGTGTACGAGTCGGTGTGGAAGAACAACCTACGGCGCACCTCGGAGCGGTTCTCCACCTTCGACCTGCTGCACAAGTACGGCGATGACTACAAAGTGGTGTTCGTCGGCGACGCGGCCATGGCGCCCTACGAGATCACCCAGCCTGGTGGCAGCGTCGAGCACTGGAACGAAGAAGCCGGGTATGTGTGGATGCAGCGCTTCATGGAGAAATTCAAGAAGATCATCTGGATCAACCCGTATCCGAAGCAGGCCTGGGACTACACGGCGTCTACGCACCTGGTGCGGGATTTGATCGAGGACAAGATGTACCCGCTGACCTTGCAGGGGTTGGAGGATGGGATGCGGTACCTGTCTAAGTGATATCGCTTGCACCGGCCTCTTCGCGCGACAAGCCCGCTCCCACAGGTTCAAGTGCAGTCCAGGTAGGGTGCTGTTCTTAGGGACAGCACCTTACCTGTGGGAGCGGGCTTGTCCCGCGAAGAGGTCGGTAGCTTCACCGCCAACGGTTCAGATAACCCTGCTGTTCCCGCCAAGCCTCCTCCTGCACCACCGCCCTGAACCGCACCACCGCCCCCGGCATGCACTGCGCCAATTGCGCCAGCGCCAACGGCGTCAACGCCCCCAATCGCGGATACCCGCCAATGGTCTGCCGGTCATTGAGCAGCACGATCGGCTGCCCATCTGGCGGCACCTGCACCGCGCCCAGCGGGATCCCTTCGGAGATCATCGGCGCGCCCTGGTAAACCAGCTGTGGCCCAAGCAATCGGATCCCCATGCGGTCTGCGCGGCTGTCCAACGTCCAGTCACTGTTGAACGCTTCAAACAGGCTCATGCCGCTGAAGTCACCGATCTGCGCGCCCATCACCAGGTCGAGCACAGGCTTCGCCGAATACACAGGCCGCAACGCCCCAGGCACTTCGCGCAAGGCCGGGGATAAACCGACAAACGTCAGCCCCTGACCTTTGCCAAGCGCTTCCCCTCGACCATCGATACCGCCTAATGCCTCACGTACAACGGTGGCGCAACTGCCTAGCACTGTCTCAGCCTGGAACCCGCCAGGCGCAGCAAGATAAGCGCGTACGCCCTGCTTGGGCTGCCTCAAAGTCAGCCGCTGGCCCTTGGCCAGAGCAAAACTGCGCCAAGGCGCCAGGGGCTGATCATCAACCCGCGCATCCTGATCGGCGCCCGCCAAGGCCAGGACGCAATCGTGCTCGGCGACCACGCTGAATCCGCCCAGCGCCACCTCGATCACTGGCGCCCCCAGCGGGTTACCCAGCAACCAGTTGGCCCAATTCATCGCCACCCAGTCCAGCGCCCCGCCCTGGGTCACGCCCAGGTGGCGCACGCCAAACCGCCCGGCATCCTGCAATTGGCACAGCGCGGTGCTGGCCTCGATCTTCAACTGCGTCATGCCTGCGCCTCCAGTGGGCTGTCATCCCCCCCCAACGCCCTGAACTCGGCGTGGGAAACCGCCACGAAACGCACCCGATCCCCCGGTTGCAACAAGCTGTAGCCTTCGCGTTCACGGTCGAACAGGCGCACCGGGGTACGCCCGATCAGGTTCCAGCCGCCTGGCGATACCGCCGGGTAAGCGGCGGTCTGGCGCTCGGCGATACCCACGCTGCCCGCCGCCACACGCTTACGCGGGGTGCTCAGGCGCGGCGATGCCAGGCGCTCGTCCACCAGCCCCATGAAGCCGAAACCCGGGGCGAAGCCGAGGGCGAATACGGGGTATTCGCGCTCGCTGTGCAGGCGGATCACCGCTTGCTCACTCAGGCCGGTGCGCGCCGCCAATACGGGCAATTCAGGGCCAACACTGGCGTCGTACCACACCGGAATCTCATGCCGACGGCCACCGCTGCCGGTGTCCGGCTGCAGCCCCTCCAGCGCTTGGGTGATCAGCGCCCTCGCCTGCCCAGGCGGCAGATCGAACTGCACCATCAGCGTGGTGTAGGAAGGCACCAAGTCCACCAGGTGCTTCCCGAACGCGGCGCTCAAGCGCTGGCTGGCCGCGAGCATCCACGGCATGTTGGCTTCATCGATGGTGTCGAACAGGCGCACCATCAGGCTATCGAAGGCGACCACTTCAATGCGCAATTTCATGCGTGCTCCAGCGCATCGAGGGCCTGGCGGATCTGCCGCACCGCTGCCACTGAACTGTCGTTGTCGCCGTGCACGCACAGGGTGCTGGCGCGCAGACGCAGCGCGCTGCCATCGTCCGCTACAAGGGTTTCACCACGTGCCAGGCGCACGGCCTGTTCGACCACGAGGGCCGGGTCATGGTGCACGGCGCCGGGCAGGCGCCGCGAGACCAGGTGGCCACTGGCGGTGTAGGCGCGGTCGGCGAAGGCCTCGAACCACAGCGGCACGCCAATCTCCTCCCCCAGGGCCTGTGCCGCACTGTCGTCGGCAGTGGCCATGAGCATCAACGGCAAGCCGCTGTCATAGGCCGCCACGGCTTCGAGCACCGCGCGCAACTTGAGCGGGTCGGCCATCATGTCGTTGTACAGCGCGCCATGGGGTTTGACATAGGCCACCCGGCTGCCAAGCACCTTGCAGATGCCGTCCAGCGCACCGATCTGGTAGTGCAGCAGGTCGCGGATTTCCTCAGGGCTGCAGGCCATGGAGCGGCGGCCGAAGCCGACCAGGTCTGGGTAGGCCGGGTGCGCGCCGATGGTCACGCCATGGGCCAGTGCCAACTCCACAGTACGGCGCATGATGCTGGGGTCGCCGGCGTGGTAGCCGCAGGCGATGTTGGCGCAATCGATAAACGGCATCACTTCGGCATCCAGGCCCATGCGCCAGCTGCCAAAACTCTCGCCCATGTCACAATTGAGAAGCAGGCGTTCCACCACACAGACTCCCTTGTCGCTGTTCATAGGCCTACCTTACCGCGCCTGGAGGTGTTTGCCGCGTGTTTCCGGCAGGCTGAGCGCTGCCAGGATTACCACGCCGTACGAGACGGCCGAGAAAACACCAATCCCTAACCCCAGGGGCACCTCTTGGCTGAGCACGCCGATCAGCAAGGGGAACAGTGCGGCGATAACCTTGCCAATGTTGTAGCAAAAGCCCTGCCCCGAGCCACGAATGCGGGTGGGGAACAGTTCGGTCAGGAACGCGCCCATGCCACTGAAGATGCCCGAGGCGAAGAACCCCAGCGGGAAGCCCAGCCACAGCATGACGCCATCGCTGACCGGCACCTGCGTGTACAGCAGCACGATGATGAACGAGCCCACGGCGAACAGGATGAAGTTCTTCTTGCGGCCCAACAGGTCGGACAGGTACGCGCTGACCACATAGCCGATGTAGGAACCGACGATCACCATCGCCAAATAGCCACCGGTACCCAGCACGCTGAGGCCGCGCTCGTTTTTGAGGAAGGTCGGCAACCACGAGGTGATCGCGTAGTAACCGCCCAGCGCTCCGGTGGTCAGCAAGGATGCACGCACGGTCGTCCAGAGCATGCCGGGGGCGAAGATTTCGTAGAAGTGCGACGGTGCTTCGACCGCCTCAGCCGCCTTGGCCTGGCGGTACACCTCCGGATCCTTGACCAGGCGGCGCACGAAGATCACGAACACGGCCGGCACCAGCCCCAGCAAAAACAGCGCGCGCCAGGCCTGCTCGGCCGGCAGCCAGGAGAACAGCAGCGCGTACAGAATTGCGGTCAAGCCCCAGCCGATGGCCCAACCAGACTGCACCATGCCCACCGCCTTGCCACGGTCCTGGGCGCGAATCACTTCGCCGATCAGCACCGCGCCGGCGGTCCATTCGCCGCCAAAGCCAAAGCCCATCAAGGTGCGGGCAATCAGTAGCTGCTCGTAGTTTTGCGCGAAGCCGCAGAGGAAGGTGAAGAAGGCGAACCACAGTACCGTGAGCTGCAAGGTGCGGACCCGGCCAATACGGTCGGACAGGATGCCGGCGACCCAGCCGCCGATGGCAGACGCGATCAACGTACTGGTATGGATCAGCCCGGCCTCGGCGGTGCTGATGCCCCACAGCATGATCAGCGTGGGGATGACGAAGCTGAGCATCTGCGTGTCCATGCCGTCCAGGCCATAGCCGATCTTGCAGCTCCAGAAGGTGCGTCGTTGCTGCTTGTCGATGTCGCGGTACCAGGCGAAAGGCCCGGTCGAAGAAGGTGAAGCGACCTGCTGCTGCACGCCGGTGGGGTTCATGCTTGCCTCGGCTTGTTGGTATTGTTTTATGGGGCGACTTATTGCGTCGCGGCCTGGGCATCATTGTTCAGAGACCGCGCCGGGTGCGTCCAACGAGAAAAACCGCCGGTCTGGAACAAGAAAAACTGATCATGAACCTTCGTTTCCTCGAAACTTTCGTCTGGGTCGCCCGGCTCAAAAGCTTCCGCCTGACCGCAGAAAAGCTGTTCACCACCCAGGCCTCGGTCTCCAGCCGCATCGCCGCGCTGGAAGCCGACCTGGGCGTCAAACTGCTGCTGCGCGACTCGCGCGGCGTCAGCCTGACCCCGGAGGGCAGCAAGGTGCTGGAATACGCCGAGCGTATGCTCGACACCGCCAAGGCCATGAAGCAATCGCTGGACAGCGACCGGGCCAAGGTCGGGCGCATTCGCATCGGGGTGATGGACACGGTGATTCATACCTGGATGAGCGCGTTGGTGGCGGCGTTGACCGAGCGCTACCTGCAGGTAGAGATCGAGCTGGTGGCTGATACCGCGTTGAACCTGCGCGAACAGCTGCAGAAGGGCTTTCTGGATGTGATCCTGCAGACCGACCTGCTGCGTGAACAGTCGATCCGCAGCCTGGACCTGGCGCGTTACCCGATGGGCTGGATCGTGGCCGCAGGCTCGCTCCAGCACCGTGATTACGCCTCGCTGGCGGAACTGGGCCGCGAGCGCATCGTGACCTTTTCGAAAAACTCGAGGCCGCACCAGGAGGTGCTCAGCCTGTTGCAAGGCGCCGGGGTGCAAACACCGCGCTTGAACTGTGTGAATTCAGTGGCAGCGATTACCCGGCTACTGCGCGACGGCTTTGCGGTGGGTGCGCTGCCACCGGCCTTGGTGGATGCGGAGCTAGGTTTGGGGGAATTGGTGCTGCTGGAAGGGCTGCAACCACCGCCCAGCCTGGAGCTGGTGGTGGCTTGGCAGACTGGGGTGGCATTGGTGGATGAGGTGGTCGAGGTGTGCCGGCAGGTGCTTGAGCGGTATGCGCAGGATGTGGGTGGGCAACGGATTGTGCTGGTCTACGGATTATCGCTGCCTTTACCGGCCCTTTCGCGGGGCAAGCCCGCTCCCACAGGCTGCCCACTGAGCCTGGGAGCAGTGGGCAACTGTGGGAGCGGGCTTGCCCCGCGAAGAGGCCCGCACAGGCGCTACATGACTCAGCGCCAGCTTTCCTTCACCACCCGGCGCCGCCCGCCCATGATCACCCAGCCAAGCGCCAGCAACAGGCTCTCGACCACAAAGGCCAGCACAAACCCGGCACCAATGCCCCAGCCAACCGCCTCTGGCACCAGCAGAATCTGGTAGCTGTAGCCCTTGAGCGTTTCTTCACGCATTTGCGGGTCCGGCTGTACCAACACATGCCAGGTACGACTCACCCACGACCCTTGCAACGCCTGCCATTCGTTTTCCAGCAGTTCGTTGCGGATCATCAGGCTTTCGATGCTGTTGGCATCACTGTTGAACACCGGGTCATCACTGCTGCGGTAATGCCGCAGCAGCGCCTGGAGGTCGCCATTGAAGAAGCGTTCGGCCGTCTGCTTGAAGCCATCCAGCGCCTGGCGTGATTCGAACAGGTGCGCCTCGACCCGCTGGGTGTAGTCATTGACCAGCCCCGGAACCTGGATACCGGCCAGCAGGCCGAAGGTGAACAGCAACAACCGCAGGTAACTTCTGAACATGCAGCGTCCTTAGCTCTGGCCTTGCGAAACGCACTCTCCGTGCCGCCACAGTGCCCACTCGCCCGGCGCGTAACGCGCCCAGGTCTCGTTCTCGGTCAGGGCCTCGGTGGCAATCACCGTGACCACGTCATTGGGGGTCGTTTCGGTGTGAAAATCGACGATCAGGTCGACATCCTTCAACCGTGCCGCACCAAAGGGTGCGCGCCGGGTAATGTGCACCAACTTCGTCGAGCAGAAGCAGAACAGCCAGTCGCCGTCACTGAGCATGCAGTTGAACACACCCTTGCCACGGTAACCGGCACAGGCTTCAACCAGCACCGGCAGCAGCTGTTCCACGGCTACCGGCTCTGGGAAGGCCGCGCGGATGCGGTTGAGCAGGTCGCAGAAGGCCGCTTCGCTGTCGGTATCGCCCACGGGCCGATAGAAGGTCGCTTCACCTTTGAAATCGCCCAACTGGCCGTTGTGCGCGAAGCACCAGTTGCGGCCCCACATTTCGCGGACGAACGGGTGGGTGTTGGACAGGCACACCTTGCCGACGTTGGCCTGGCGGATGTGGCCGATGACCACTTCGCTTTTGATCGGGTAACGCTGCACCAGGTTGGCGACTTCCGACTCGCTGCTCGCGGCGGGGTCCTGGAACAGGCGCAGGCCGCGCCCTTCGTAGAAGCCGATGCCCCAGCCATCACGGTGCGGGCCGGTGCGGCCGCCGCGTTGCATCAGGCCGGTGAAGCTGAAAACGATGTCGGTGGGGACGTTGGCACTCATGCCCAGCAGTTCGCACATGCGCGTGTCTCCGATTTACAGGCGAGGCTCGACCCGACCGCCGCCCGCAGGCGCGGCAGGGGGTGGATCGTTGCGGTAACGGTCGCGGCGCTCGGCCGCCAGCGGGGCATCGACCCGGACCTCGTCATCTTCGGCAGCCTGGCGCTTGGCCGCGGCTTCGGCTTGCTCACGGCGCTCACGGGCACGTTTTTCCAGCGGCCAGCGCACCAGCACGAAGAGCAAGTACAGGCCAAAGGCGATCATGCCGTACATGGCAAAATCGGACACCGCGCGCCAGGCGTTGTTGCCGACCTTGAAGGCCACGTCCAGGGCGGTAATGGCGATGGCCGGGGCAAAGCTGTCCTTGACCGGGTCGACGATGGTCGGGGTCAGCAGCAGTACCGCCAGGATCACCCGCAGCGGTTCGCGCAGCCAGCGCCACATCCAACCCGTGAGCTTGAAGCCCACCAACAGGCAGCCCAGGGCGGCAAGGGCGTACAGGCCCCAGGCGAGGGTATAGTCGTTCTCGGTCATGGTGTTCGTGCAAGCCAGGCAAAGAGTTGCCTATGATAAACACTTTTCAGGGCGCAGACAGCGCTTCCCTGTTCAGGCTTGCCCGCGAAGCGGCCAGAACAGGCACCGCAAGCCCTCAGCCAAGGACCCCCGATGCCCACCAAGCCCCAGCCCCCCATCGCCCGTGCAGATCAAGCCGCCGACCCGTACGCCTGGCTGCAACAGCGCGACGCGCCCGAGGTGCTCGAATACCTGCAGGCCGAGAACAGCTACCAGGAAGCCTGCCTGGCCGACCAGGCGCCCCTGCGCGAACAGCTGTTCGAGGAAATCAAAGGCCGCATCCAGGAAACCGACCTGTCGCTGCCCTCCCCTTGGGGCCCGTACCTGTACTACACCCGCACCACCGCCGGCGACGAATACCCGCGCCATTACCGCTGCCCGCGCCCGGCTGACGACTCCAATACTGTGGATGAAAGCCGCGAACAGCTGCTGCTCGACCCCAACGCACTGGCCAACGGCGGCTTCCTGTCACTGGGGGCGTTCAACGTCAGCCCCGACCATCGCCTGCTGGCCTACAGCCTCGATACCAGCGGCGACGAGATCTACACCCTGTACGTCAAGGACCTGGGCGACGGCAGCATCACCCCCCTGCCCTTCGAGGACTGCGACGGCAGCCTGACCTGGGCCAATGACAGCCAGACGCTGTTCTTCGCCGAGCTGGATGACACCCATCGCCCTTGGCGCCTGCGTCGTCACACCCTGGGTAGCAACGGCGCGCCAACCGTGTTCGAAGAGCCCGACGGCCGCTTCTTCCTGCATTGCTACCGCACCAGCTCCGAACGCCAGTTGGTGCTGCTGCTGAACAGCAAGACCACCAGCGAGGCCTGGGTACTCGATGCCGAAACGCCGCAGCTGCCGTTCACCTGCCTGGCGCCACGCGTTGAAGACCATGAGTACTTCCCGGACCACGGCCAGCTCGATGGCGAGTGGCGCTGGTTCATCCGCACCAACCAGGACGGCATCAACTTCGCCCTGTACCACGCCCCGGCCGATGACGTACCGACCCGTGATCGCTGGCAGTTGCTGGTAGCGCACAGCGACGAGGTGATGCTGGAAGGCCTAAGCCTCAACGCAGGGGCATTGACCCTGAGCCTGCGCGAAGGTGGCCTGCCGATCATCGAAGTACGCCCCCAGGGCCTGGCGGCTTACCGTGTCGAATTGCCGGATGCTGCCTACAGCCTTTACGTGCAGGACAGCCTTGAGTTCGTCAGCCCCCGCGTACGCCTGCGCTACGAAGCGCTCAACCGCCCGGCCCAGGTGCGGCAGCTGGAGCTGGCCACCGGTGCACAGGCGGTGCTCAAGCAAACCCCGGTGCTGGGTGCGTTCGATGCCGACGACTATGTCAGCCAGCGCCTGTGGGCCACCGCCCAGGACGGCACTCAGGTGCCGATCAGCCTGGTGCGCCGCCGCGAAGACCTGGGCAAGACCGTGCCGCTGTACCTGTATGGCTATGGCGCCTATGGCGAAAGCCTCGACCCGTGGTTCTCGCATGCCCGCCTGAGCCTGCTGCAGCGCGGCGTGGCCTTTGCCATTGCCCACGTGCGCGGTGGTGGCGAGTTGGGTGAGGCCTGGTACCGGGCCGGCAAGCAGGCGCACAAGCAGAACAGCTTCACCGACTTCATCGCCTGTGCCGAGCACCTGATCGCCGAAGGCGTGACCTCGCCCGAGCGTCTGGCCATCAGCGGCGGCAGCGCGGGCGGGTTGTTGATGGGCGCGGTGCTCAACCTGCGCCCCGAGTTGTTCCGCTGCGCGATTGCAGAAGTACCTTTCGTCGACGTGCTCAACACCATGCTCGACCCCGACCTGCCGCTGACCGTCACCGAGTACGACGAATGGGGCAACCCGCAAGAGCCCGAGGTGTATGAGCGCATCAAGGCCTATGCACCGTACGAGAACGTAACAGCCCAGGCCTACCCCGCCATGCTGGTGGTGGCCGGCTACAACGACAGCCGCGTGCAGTACTGGGAGGCCGCCAAGTGGGTCGCCCGCCTGCGCACGCGCAAGACCGATGACAACCTGCTGCTGCTCAAGACTGAAATGGGGGCTGGGCATGGCGGCATGAGTGGGCGGTACCAGGGGCTCAAGGATGTGGCGCTGGAGTATGCGTTCGTGTTTGGCGAGTTGGGGGTGGTGTAGCGCAAAGGTGAGACCGCACAGTGTTTTATAGGTGCATGCCGTTGGGGATGCAGCGGCTTTGAAACCGAGCGCCGCCCGCGCGGCGCATCGCGAGCAACGCTCGCTCCTACGTTTGTTTCTGGCCAATTATTCCTGAGGCATTGGCGCGCGGCCCCTTGGCGTCCAGCTCAATATCGGGACGTATAAACAAGGCGGTCGCGCGCGCTGGCACCGGCGTGACTGGCCCGAAACAAACGTAGGAGCGAGCGTTGCTCGCGATGCGCCGCGCGGGCGGCGCTCGATCTTCGCCACACTGCAAATGCCACGGCAAACCCTTCCCGCCCAAAACCGTCACTCTAATCCTCCTCCACCTGCACCTTCGGCGGCTCTGGCCGCAAGCCTGGCAATGGCTGGTCCTTCGGCGGCCCAGGCACCGGCATTGGCGGCAACAACGGTGCGCCAGGCTGGCTGTCATAAGCCTTCGGCGGCGTACTCGGGGTGATCTGCGGATAGGGCGTGGGCGTGGGCGTGCCGGGGGCGCCGGGCACGGGTGTATTGAGCCGGGGTGGCGCGCTGGCGGCTTCGGCCATGGGCAGGCCAGCCAGGAGCAACGCGGTGAGGATCGCATGCAACATCAGCAACCTCCTGTCGGGAACCTTCCTACAGGCTACGCCTAAATGGAAGCTTTCGCCTGTCCGCCTGGCCTGCAAGCGCGCTAGACTCAGTGGCATAACCGTCATTTGCCTGATCAGAACAAAGGAAACACCATGAGTTCGGCCTCTACCTCCGCCGCCACCGCACGCCTCGACCGCATCCTTGCCGACGCCAAGCGCGACAAAGAGATGGGCTACCGCGACAAGGCCCTGAAAATGTACCCGCACGTGTGTGGCCGCTGCGCCCGCGAGTTTGCCGGCAAGCGCCTGAGCGAGCTGACCGTGCACCACCGTGACCACAACCACGACAACAACCCGCAGGACGGTTCGAACTGGGAGTTGCTGTGCCTGTACTGCCACGACAACGAACACTCGCGCTACACCGACCAGCAGTATTTCAGCGAAGGCTCGACCAGCACCCCGAGCATCGCCAAGGCTACCCATAACCCGTTTGCCGGGCTGGCTGGCCTGCTGAAAAAAGACTGACCATCGACACAGCCCCCGCTGCGGCCGGCGAGCCCGTATAATCGCGCTTTTTTTGCGAAGGGCCCCGGCACGTGGCAAACAAACGATACAGCTGCATCGGCCTGTTCAACCCCAAGTCGGCGGAAAACGTCGGCTCGGTGATGCGCGCAGCGGGTTGCTACGGCGTCAACTCGGTGTTCTACACTGGCAAACGGTATGAGCGCGCCCGCGACTTCGTCACCGACACCAAACGTGTGCACTACGACATCCCGCTGATCGGCATCGACGACCTGCAACGCATCATTCCGCTGGGCTGCACGCCGGTGGCGGTAGAACTGGTCGACGGCGCACGGCCGCTGCCCGAGTACACCCACCCGGATCGCGCCATCTACATTTTCGGGCCAGAAGACGGCAGCCTCGATGCGGATGTGCGGGGGTGGTGTGAAGAGACCATCTACATCCCGACCCAGGGCTGCATGAACCTGGCGGCGACAGTGAACGTGGTGCTGTATGACCGGATGGCCAAAGGGCTGAATACCCGGTCGGGGCCCAAGTTCAAGTAAAAAAGCCGCCTCTGAGGGTGCCTGTACCGGCCTCTTCGCAGCACAAGGCTGCTCCTACAGGTCGGTAGAGGCATCACCAGAGGCGGCCAGGTGCTGAGCTCCGTCAGAACAGCACCGTCCTGCAGTCAGCTCACGAAGCGTTGATCCAGATGGTCTTCAACTCCGTGTACTGATCGTGCGCCCAGATGGACTTGTCGCGCCCACCAAAGCCGGACTCTTTGTAGCCACCGAACGGCGTCGAAGCATCGCCTTCGCCGAAGCAGTTGACCGTGACCACACCCGCGCGGATTTCCCGCGACAGGCGCAGGGCATTGCGCAGGCTGCCCGTGTAGGCCGAAGCCGCCAGGCCGTAGATGGTGTCGTTGGCCAGCTCGATCGCTTGGTCAATGGTTTCGAAGCTGGTCACGCTCAGCACCGGCCCGAAGATTTCCTCGACGAACAACCGATTGTCAGGCGTCACCCCGTCAACGATGGTCGGTTGCACGAACACGCCCTGCTCGGTCTCACCGCCCTGCACCACGTTGAGCTTCTGCTCGGCGGCATATTCCAGGTAAGACTTCACCTTCTCGAAGTGCGCTTTGCTGACCATCGCCCCCAAGCGGTTTTCCGGGTCCAGCGGGTCGCCCAGCTTCCAGTCCTTCAAGTGCTTGCCGATCAGCGTCAGCAGCTCGTCCTTGACGTCCTTGTGCACGATCAGGCGCGAGGACGCCGAGCAGTTTTCGCCCATGTTCCAGAACGCACCGGCGGTGACGAACTGGGCCACTTCGTCCAGGTCTTCGCAGTCATTCATGACCACGGCCGGGTTCTTGCCACCCAGCTCCAGCACGATGCGCTTGAGGTTCGACTCGGCGGCGTATTTCAGGAACAGGCGGCCGGTGTCGGTGGAGCCGGTGAAGCTGACCATCGGGATGTCCATGTGGCGGCCGATGGCCTCGCCCACTTCACGGCCACCGCCTGGCACGAGGTTGAACACACCCGCCGGTACGCCGGCCTGATGCGCCAGCTCGGCCACGCGCAGGGCGCTGAGGGTGGTTTCCTTGGCTGGCTTGACCACGATCGAGCAACCGGCCGCCAGCGACGGGGCAATCTTCCAGGCCAGCATCAGCAGCGGGAAGTTCCACGGCAGCACCAGGCCGACCACACCGATGGCTTCACGCACCACCATGGTCACGGCCGCATTGCCGGTGGGGGCGGTGTTGTCGTAGATCTTGTCGATCAGCTCGGCGTGCCAGCGAAGGGTGTGGATGGTTTCCGGCACGTCGACGTTCTGGCATTCGCTGACCGGCTTGCCGCTGTCCAGCGCCTCCAAAACCGCCAGTTCGTGGCTGTTGTCTTCCAGCAGCTGGGCGAACTTCAGCAGGATGTGCTTGCGCTCAGCGGGTTGCAGTTTCGACCACGAGCCGTCTTCGAAGACACGCTTGGCCGCCGCCACGGCAACGTCGACATCCTGCACGTCGCAGGCGGCGACTTCGGCCAGCTGTTTGCCAGTGGCCGGGTTGGTGGTGACGAAGGTGCGGCCCGAGACGGCATCGCGGAACTCACCGTCGATGAACGCCTGGGTACGCAGTTGCAGGTCGGCGGCGATGGCCGCGTACTGTTCCTTGCTCAGCAATTCAGCCATGGTCAGGCACCTCCGGTGATCTGGGCGATGTTGCGCTTGAGTTCAGTGACCACGCGCTCGAGTGCCTGCTTCTCGGCGGCATCCAGGTCGTACAGCGGCTTGCGCACGCCACCGGTGCTCAGGCCGTTCAGCGCGCAGCCGTACTTGATCGACTGGACGAACTTGCCACCTTCGAGGAAGTCCATCAGCGGCATCATGGCGGCCATGATGCGGCGGCCTTTGGCGAAGTCCTTCTCGATCACGCAGGCCTCGAACAGGGCCACGTGCTCACGCGGGATGAAGTTGGAACCGGCGCAAACCCAGCTCTGCGCGCCCCAGGCGAAGAACTCCAGGGCCTGGTCGTCCCAGCCGCACGACAGCTGGATATTCGGGCGCTGGATGGCCAAGCGGTGCAACTGGGCCATGTCGCCCGAGCTCTCCTTGATGGCGACGATGTTTTTCACATCGGCGACCGCATCGAAGAATTCCTCGCCCATGCCCACGCTCATGCGGCCTGGGTAGTTGTAGAGCATGATCGGCAGGCCGGCAGCCGCGTCGACCGCTTTGACGTGCAGGGCGATTTCCTGTTGGGTCGGCAGCGCGTAGGGCGGCGTGCCCACCAACAGCGCGTCGGCCTTGATTTCCTTGGCGTGCTTGGCGAAGGCCACGGAGTCTTCGGTGCGGATCGCGCCGGTGCCGATGATCAGCGGCAGGCGGCCATTGAGCACGTCCTTGGCCTGGGCGGCCAGTTCGATGCGCTCTTGCGCGGTGTGGGCGTAGTACTCGCCGGTGGAGCCACCGATGATCACGCCGTGGATTTTCGATTCGACCAGGTAGTCGAGTACTTCGGCGAACGCCGCCTTGTCGATCGAGCCGTCCGCAGCCAGCGGAGTGATTGCCGGGGTGTAGATGCCTTCGAATTTCACGGTAGGTTCTCCAGTGCGTTGTTCAGGGGTGTAGAAGCCACAGCGGTCTACGCTGCGGCGGCTTTTCGAATAGCTCAGCTCAGCGATGCCGCTTGCTGCAGGTTCAATGAACGGGTTTCGGGGGCCAGGGCGACAGAGACGGCCAGGCCAACAAACGTGACGGCGGCGGCGGCATACATGGTTGCGCCGATGCCATAGTTGTCGAGGGCGATGGGTACCAGCCAGGTACCGACAGCAGCACCGACCCGCGACATGGAGGTGCCCACGCCCACGGCGCCGGCACGGATTTCGGTGGGGAACAGCTCGTTGGGGTAGACCAGTTGCAATACCTGGGCACCGCCGATGAACAGTGCATAAGCACCGAACAGCACCAGGATAAGCAGCTCGCTACCATGGCTGAACGCCGCCAGGCCCAGCAGCGCCAGCCCAGACCAGAAGAAGCTGTGCAGCAGCGTGGTGCGCCGACCGAGGGTGTTGAGCAGGCGGGTGCCGATGATGCAACCGACCACGAACAGGAAGGTGATGGCGACCGAACCGATCGATGCCCAGTCACCCTTGAGGTTGAGCGCGCCCAGCACTTTCGGGGCGAAGGCGTACACGGCGAACACCGGGATCACCGAACAGGTCCAGAACAGGGTGACGAACAGCATGCGCTTGCCATACCCGGCGTGCAGCAGGCTGAGAAACGACAGCTTGCGGGCCTTGGGCTCTTCCGGCAGGTTGCGCAGCGAGAAGCCATTGCCATAGACCCGCTTGATTACCTGTTCGGCCTCGGCCGAGCGGCCCTTGCTGATCAGCCAGCGTGGCGATTCCGGGGTGCCCAGGCGAATGGCGAACAGCAGCGCGCCAATGACCGCCGCACTGGCCAATACCAGGCGCCAGGCATCATCGCCACCGTGGCGCAGGATCGCCTCACCGACCATGTAGGCGGTCGCGGCGCCGGCGAACCACAGCACCGTCAAGGTGGCCAGGCGCGGGCCGCGGTTCTTCTTGGGCAGGAACTCCACCAGCAGCGAGGTGGCCACCGGGTACTCGATGCCCACCGCGATGCCGATGGCAAAACGCAACAGGAACAAGGCCAGCGCCGACTCCACCCAGAACTGCGCAAGCGACGACAGAATGAACAGGGTCGGGCCGACGAAAAACACACGCTTGCGGCCAAAGCGGTCGGTCAGCCAACCGCCGAAAAAGCCGCCGAAGAAAATGCCGATCAGCGCCGAGGCGGCGATCATGCCCTGCCAGAAGCTGGTCAGGCTCAGGCCCGCGGACATTTGCACCATTGCCACGCCGATGATGCTCAACACATACCCATCGACGAAAGAGCCCCCGCCGGAGCGCAGGGTCAAGAACTGGTGAAAACGGTTGATCGGTACATCTTCAATCGAAATATTCGGACTTGTCATTGTTGTTCCTACCACTTCTTCTGTATGCACGTTTTCAAGGCGAGCGCGTCCGCGAAACTGAAAACAGCCTTCAGCCCCGGGTCATCGGACATGACATCTCGATCATCAATTTCGGGCAAAGCGCGCCCGTGCCGGGCAAATCCGCCCGACGTCAAATATTCAATGGCCTAACTTACAAAACGCTCAGCTTTCTTTGCCCGCGCGCAGTTGCCCCCACATCAAGTTGGCGTTCAAGCCCAGGGATACCAAGGGCTGCGGTGGATTCGCGCAAGGCCCGGGGGCGTTGAGCAAAAACTCGATAAGTTCGTGTTTGTCACCGGCCAGCCAGTCGGCCAGCAACTTCCCGGTGACCGTGCCGCGGGTAACACCCAGGCCGTTACAACACAGCGCGCCGACCACATTGGGCGCCAACTGGCCAAAGAACCCCATGTGATTACGCGACAACGCCAGGGCGCCGCCCCAGGTGTATTCAAAGTTCACGTCGGGCAACATCGGGAAGCGTCGGGCAAAGGATTCGCGGTGGCGTTGAACGAAACGGTCCAGGTACTTGCGGTTGCTGCGCCCGTCCGGGTTGAAGCTGAAGCTGTTGCGCACCAGCAGACGGTTGTCGACGGTGCGCCGCAGGGTGGTGCCGAATGGGTCGGCGGGGATCACGCCCCAGTAGGGTTTGCCACCCAGGCGGACTTGCTCGTCTTCGGTCAGCGGGCGGGTGATGCTGCCATAGGTGAACACGGGCAACATGCGGCCCTTGAGGAAGCCGAAGCTCATGCCAAAGGCATTGGTGGTGAGCACCAGCTTGTCAGCAGTGATCGAGCCCTTGGCGTGGCGCAGTACCACTTTGTCGCCGTACTCGACGTCAGTGATCGGCGTGTGCTCGTACAGCGAAACATTGCTCGGCAAGCTGTCGGCCAAGCCTTTGACCAGCGCCGAAGGCTGCAGCAACGCGGTACCCGGCGTGAACAAGCCCTTGCGGTAGAAGTGCGTGCCGATGTGTTCGGGCAGGTCGCGACCTTCGATCACTTCATAGGGCTGGCCGAGTTTGTCCAGGCCTCGACGGTAGGCATCGAGCACGGCAATGCCACGATCCTCGACAGCGGCCTGGTATTTGCCACAGTGCCGAAACTGGCATTCGATGCCATGGCGCTCGATCAGCTCCTTGAGGTACGACTGCCCACCCAGGTTGAGCTTGAGCACGGTCTTGGCAGTATCGATATCGCCGATGTAGTCCTCGGCGCCGATGTCATGGGGCAGGTCGATGGCAAAACCGGCGTTGCGCCCGGAGGTGCCAAAACCGACTTCCTGGGCCTCGACCAGCACAACCTCGTCATGCGGAAAGTTCGTTGCCAGCTGGCGCGCAGCGGCCAGCCCGGTGAAGCCGGCACCGACCACCACCCAGCGCGCCTGGCTATGGCCACGGTGGGCCGGCCGTGGCGTGCGGGGTGTGCTCAGGTGATACCAACCACAGGTGGCATCATCGGCAGGTAACGAGCTTATTCTTGTCATGTCACTAACCTGGATCTTGTTGTTGACGAGCGATCAGCGCCAGTGGCGACGACCTGGAAACCTCATATCTGAATCGGTACATCCAGCCCTTGGGGTGCCGCGTATTCAGCCATGCGCCGGCGCGATAGCTCGAAGTGCTCTCGCACCAGTTGCCCGGCGCGCGCGGGGTCACGGCGTTCGATGGCATCGATCATCTGGTCATGCTGGTCGCAGGCGGTTTCAAGGTCCTGTTGCATGTCATCAGTGGTCGGGTGGCGATAAAAAATCTTGCCTAGACGGGCATGGTCGATAAGCAGGCGGCGCAGGCTCGGCATCAGGTAGTCGTTGTGCGCCATCCTGCCGATTTCCAGGTGGAATGCGTCGTTGTAGACCACCCGGTTTTCCACATCACGCGCTTCGATGGCCTGGCGGAACTGCGCCTGGATAGCCTTGAGCGCCTCGATTTCCGCTTCGCTGGCGTAGGTAGCGGCCAACTGGGTGGTGGCGATATAGATGAGCGGCGCCGCGACGAAAAAGCTGTGCAGCGAATCGTGGTTCATCGCGGCAACCCGTGGCGCGCGGTTGGCCTCGAGCTCGATATAGCCTTCGGCGGCAATCTGGCGCAGCAGCTCACGCACCGGCGGGCGCGACAGGCCGAACTCGTCACACAGGGCCAACTCGTCCACCACAGCGCCGGGGGCCAGTTCCATGCTGAGGATCCGGCGGCGCAGCGCTTCGGCGAGGACGGCCTTGCGGTCCTGCGGCGCTTCTTCGCTGATGGCTTGAACGGTGGCTTTCATGGCGGCCTTCTTTGTTGTCATAGCGCTGTGTCTACTATTTGTATAACGACTATAGGGCACTGTTAGACAATGTGTCTACAGCATTTTAGATGAGCGGTTGAATCTCTGGATCGCCCGTATTTAAAGGGCTTCGCGGTTTTAAAGGGTGAGATTAAACACCTGGCGGGCTGCATTGCCAAACCGGACAAATAGCTGCCCAGACAAGACATTTTTCAGGTGCTGGCGCTGATTGGCAATGCGCAGGCCGTGCGCCTGGCAACCATTCGGCGCAGCGAATGAACGGCTGCGAGCCCCCTGCGGTCAGCTGCTTACACTTCATACGGAGGGCTTGCCATGCTCGATATCCATTCCGCTGCGGCGTCGCCGGAGCACAATGTTCAGGGCCTGGAAAGGGTCGGTTCGCTGGCCGGCGGGGCGCTGATGTTCAGCAAGGGGCTGCGCCATGGCGGCCTGGTTGGGCTGCTGCAGATGGTGGTGGGCGGTATGGCCGTGGCGCGCGGGGTCAGCGGGCATTGCTCGACCAAGGCCTGGTGGCAGCGGCATCGTCAGGAATACAACCGGTTGCGCGCGGACATCGAAGACAGTGCTGCGCAGTTGCAGGCGTTGAAGGCGAGTGCCAAAGCGGCTACACGCGGGGTGACGGTGACAGGGAAGGATCCGCTGACTGGCCTTTGATTTTGTTTTGCCTGTGCCGGCCTCTTCGCGGGGCAAGCCCGCTCCCACAATTATTCACTAATCCTGAGAGCAGTGCAGTTGCTCCATGGGGGCCTCAGAGCAGTCCATTGCTCCATTGGCCCCCAGAGCAGTGCAGTTGCTCCATGGGGCCTCAGAGCAGCGCAATCCTGTGGGAGCGGGCTTGCCCCGCGAAGAGGCCGGCACAGGTAACACAAATCGCTAGCGCAACACCTTGCTCTGCAACACTTCGGACCGCCGCCCCAGCACACTCTCACTGATCTGCACGAACTCTTCGGTGCTCACACTCCGTAATCGCATCAGCGCCCGCGCCACGTCATCCAGCGAACGCTTGGCCTGGGTGTGGATGCGGATCTCCTTGTCCAGGGCCTGCAGCAACAGCACCCCACGGGCAACCTGCGCCGGGTTGGCCTGCTCGCCCTTGAGCTGGGTAACCTTAGCAGCCTGTTTGCTCAAACGCGCCTGCCAGGCCTCATAGCGGTCATCGCTGACCCCACCTGCCCGACGCAACAACTCACTGGCGTAGTAGTCAGTTAGGCTCTCGATCAGCCAGTCACTGCCGTCACGGCCATGAATCTGCGCAAACAGTTGCACCAATTCACGCAACAACGGGCTGCTGCCATTTTCGCTGATCATCGGCCGGGCGCTGTGCATATACAGCGAGCCCTGCGCCGCCATCGCCCCGCGCCACATGCCGTCCCGGGCGCCGACCAACAGCAGTTTCGGTGGGTTACGCGGGAACACGGCCTGCAATTGCGGCCAGACGAACGTCAGCAGGGTCAGGCTGTCCATGCGACGCATGCCCTGCCCGACTGGCGCGGCAACGGTGACTTCAGTCTCGCCCAGCCGCGCCCGGCGGCTGCCCAGGTCACCCGCCAGCATCCAGCCAGTGGGGCGGTCGAACAGGCGCGAGACGTTGTCGATGCGGAACTTGTCCTTGCCAATGCGCGGCCAGGAGGTTTCGATGCTTTTCCAGCCTTCTGGCAGGTCGAACCACAGGCGTGCCACCAATTCCGTACCGTCCTGCTGATCAAGGTGCGCGGGCGGGACCAGTTGGTCGCCGAGGAACAAGGCCCAATGGGGCGTGATACGCGACGAATAAGCGCCACTGCGCAGCTTCTGGTCCAGTTGCACGCGGTAGCTGAGGCTGGTCTTGCCGGGCGCCGGGTGCCACACACCGCGCTCGCCCTTGCCTGCGACTTGCCATTGGCCGTCAGCCTGGAAGCCACTGTAGGTGCCGGCCTTGCCCAGGTCGAAGTCGAGGCTGCGTACGCTGCTGCCTTCGGCCAGGGTCAGGCGCACTTCGGCCTGGCCATTGGCTGGCAACAGGCGCACGTGATAATCCAGGTCGACTTTCTTCGCCCAGGCCGGCGAACAGGCCATCAGGCTCAGCAGCAACAACAGCTGGCAACGCATACAGAAACTCCTTGTTTCCCAGAGGCGACGGGGGTGCGCCGGTCAGCTGGCGCGAAAAATCAGGTGGTCTTCCCAGTCGTCTTCATCGACATCATGCTCACTGAGCATTCGCCCTGACTGGGAAATACGCTGTTCATGGACCTGCTGGCGATCGCCGCAGATCAAGTGATGCCAGTCAGGCAGGTCCTTACCTTCGCTGACCAGGCGGTAACCGCAGGTGCTTGGCAGCCACTTGAACTGGTCAGCCTTGCCAGGGGTCAGCTGGATGCAGTCGGGCACGTGGGCGAAGCGGTTGGGGTAGTCGCTGCACTGGCAGGTGTCGAGATCCAGCAGTTTGCAGGCAATGCGCGTGTAATAGATGCTGTTGTCGTCCTCGTCCTCGAGCTTTTGCAGGCAGCACAAACCGCAGCCGTCACAGAGCGATTCCCACTCTTGCGGGCTGAGTTGTTCGAGGGTTTTGCGCCGCCAGAACGGCGCGCTGTCTGCGATCATCACACGGGTTTCCTGCATTCATCATCAGTGCGCGGCGCGCGGCGGCGCCAGTCTAGAGCCTGGCCTTCGGCAAAGCCAGACCGCTTGTCAGTCATGACGGGACGCAGTAGCGTGGAGTTTTCCCATCCGCTTGTAGGAAAAGCCATGAGCGCCACCCCCCGTATTGCCGATTACGCCATTAACGAGCAGTTCATCAACCGCTGGTCGCCACGCGCCTTCACCGCCGAGCCGATCAGTGAGGAGACCCTGCTGAGCTTCCTGGAAGCCGCGCGCTGGGCGCCGTCGGCGTACAACTCGCAGCCTTGGCGCTTCCTCTATGCCCGTCGCGATACCGCGAACTGGGAGCGCTACCTGAACCTGCTGGTGCCGTTCAACCGCAGCTGGGCGCAACAGGCGTCGGCGCTGGTGCTGATCATCTCTAAAACCACCTTCGCAGCGCCTGGCGCCGCGGAAGAAAGCCCTGCCCTGTGGCACACCTTCGACACTGGCTCCGCCTGGGGGCACTTGGCCCTGCAGGCCAGCATCAGCGGATGGCACACCCACGGCATGGCCGGCTTCGACAAGGAGCTGGCGCGTAGCGAACTGAAGGTGCCTGAGGGTTACGAGCTGCATGCCATGGTGGCGATCGGTAAGCTGGGCGACAAGGCGACCTTGGCTGAGGCGCTGCAGGCGCGTGAAGTGCCGAGCTCGCGCCGGCCGCTGAGCGAGCTGGCGGCTGAGGGGGATTTTAGCCTGTAAGGCTTTTTGTTGGCTGTACCGGCCTCTTCGCGGGGCAAGCCCGCTCCCACAAGTACCCCGCAGGCCCAAGGTCGGCGCGGTACTTGTGGGAGCCTGTAAGCCTTTTTATGGGCTGTACTGGCCTCTTCGCGGGCAAGCCCGCTCCCACAGGTACTCCGCAGGCCCAAGGTCGGCGCAGTACTTGTGGGAGCGGGCTTGCCCCGCGAAGAGGCCGGTACAGGCCACTAGCAATCAGTAACCCCGGGCGAAATCCACTTCCCCGCGTAACCCCTGCCCCGCCTCATACGCCCGCACATTCTCGACAAACAACCGCACCATCGCCGCCGGCGAGGTGGGCGCCGAGCTGTGCCCGGTCAGCAGCAACCCCCAGGCGGTCCAGAACGGGTGACGCTGGGGCAGTGGCTCCTGGCGGCACACATCGATCACCGCGCCCGCCAGATGCCCCTGCTTCAGTGCTTCCACCAGGTCGGCATCGACCACCGCCACTCCACGCCCGGCATTGATGAACAAGGCACTGGGCTTGAAGCGCTGGAACAGCGCCGCATCGTACAAATCGTGGGTGGCAGGCGTGTCCGGCAGCAGGTTGATCACGTAGTCGACCTGCTCGACCATGCGCGGCAGGTCCGCCAGGGCCGCGACTTCGACGAACGGCAGCTGCTCGCGGGCGCTGCTCGCGACCCCGTACAGGGTCACGCCGAACGGCAGCAGAAACTCCGCCACACGTTGGCCGATATCACCGGTGCCGACGATCAGCACCTTGCGCCCCTCAAGGGTGCGCCCTGGGCGGTCGTCCCAGCGCCGCTCGACCTGGCTCACCAGGCGCGACAGCACCTCGCGTTCATGGCCGAGCAGGTAGGTGAGCATGTACTCCGCCATGACCTGGCCAAAAATGCCAACTGCGCGCGTCAGGCGATAGTCCCGTGGCAAACCCTCGGCCAGCAACGGGGTGATGCCGGCCCAGGTCGACTGCATCCAGGCCGGCTTGTGGCCCTGGCGCAGCAGGCTCGCCAACAAGTCGGGCTGGCCCAGCCACACTGGGCACTGCGGCGCCTGCAGCGCCAGCTCGGCAGAGTCGCTGCTGGTCAGGATTTGCAGGTCAGGGGCCGCTTCGCCCAGCAGCTGGGTGTACTTGGCATGATCCTGTTCGGCGATCAGAACGCGCATCGTGAAAACAACCTTGGCAGACAACGAAAGCGGCCCGACAGGCGGGCCACTTGGCGAATGAGAGGAACCGGGCCTGGGTCAGACCGGGTCGTTACGGCGCAGCAGCTCTTCGGGCAGGTGCTCGATGTACTCATCCTCGGCCGGCGGCATCTGCAGGTGATAGCCCTGGTTGTCGAGGTTTTCCAGCACCTTGGTGATGTCCTCGCGCGCCAGCTTGCGCTCGGGGCTCAGCACCAGGTCGAACGCATGCACGGGGGTGCCGAAGAACGGCAGCAAGGCCTCGGGCACGCGCTCCAGGCCTTCGGCCTTGAGCACATACAGGTACATTTCGTTCTTGCGGGGGCTCTTGTAGATCGAGCAGATACGTTTCATCGGGTCTCTCCGGCGCCTGCCAGGTTGTCCAGCAGGGCCTGGCCCATGCGCTCGCGACGCCAGCCGCGCAGCGAATCGGGCAGTTGATAGGGGCCATTGGGGTAGCCGCTCTTGAGCAGCGCTTCCAGGGTTTTCTTGCGCAGCATCAGCTCGGGGGCAATGCCTAAGCGCTCGCCTTCGGCCTGGCCGATGGCGCGCAGCTGCTTGAGGATGCCGGCCGCTTCGATCGGCAATGGCTCAGGCAAAACCTGCGGCCACTGATCGGCGGGCAGGCTGGCAGCACGCTTGATCAGTTGCACGAGAAACTCCCCGTCCTGGCGGATGGTGCGCGGGTGCATCTCGTCGATCTTGGCCAGGGCCGACAAGTTAGAGGGCTGGGACTTGGCCATCGGCCACAGCGAGTGCTCCTTGAGGATGCGGTTGCGCGGCAC
Organism: Pseudomonas sp. SWRI50; assembly: GCF_014269095.1. Classification (NCBI taxonomy): domain Bacteria; kingdom Pseudomonadati; phylum Pseudomonadota; class Gammaproteobacteria; order Pseudomonadales; family Pseudomonadaceae; genus Pseudomonas; species Pseudomonas sp. SWRI50. The sequence continues at coordinate 44,672 of NZ_JABWRW010000013.1, forward strand.
GTCGCGGTTGCGCGCTTCGCGCTCACGCCAGGCACACAGCTCGCGCAACACGGCCAGTTGCTGGGGCGCCAGCTTCCAGGCCAGCTTGACGTCGCGGTACAGGCTCTCGGGCTCGACTTCCCGGCGCAGCTGGGCCACCAGCTCGGCGCCGTCTTCCAGCACCCAGGCGTACTTGTCATCGGACAGGCGCGGGCGCAGCGCGATGAACAGCTCGGCCAGGTGCACGGCATCTTCGGCGGCGTAGCTGACCTGGGTGTCGGACAGCGGGCGTTGCAGCCAGTCAGACCGGGTTTCGCCCTTGGGCAGCTCGAGCCCCAGCACGTCCTGGACCAGGCGCGAGTAACCCATGGAGAAACCCAGGTTCAGGTAACCGGCGGCCAACTGCGTGTCGAACAGTGGCTGTGGCAGCTTGCCGGTCAGGCGCAGCAACACTTCGAGGTCTTCGCTGCAGGCGTGCAACACCTTGACCACGCCGCTGTCTTCAAGCAGTTCGGCCAGGGGTTGCCAGTCCTTGATCAGCAGTGGGTCGATCAGAAAGGCACGTTGACCGTCGCCAATCTGGATCAGCCCCGCCTTGGGGTAGAACGTGTCTACCCGCATGAATTCGGTGTCGAGCGCTACGAAGGGCAGTTGGCGCCACTTTCGGCAGAGGTCGGCCAGGGTCTGGTCGTCACGGATCCAGTGAATTTCGATGGCCACGAGGCTCTCCCACTAACATTGGCGCGCAGTATATACGGCGCGGGCACTGCGGGTGAAACTTGCGCCATCCCTGGAATAGATAAACGGTGGTGTAAAAGCCATGCGCGATCAGCGCTTGGCGGCCAGCCACGGCCGGCAGCTGGCGAACATGTCCAGCGATTGCTGGTAGACCTCGGTGCGCACCTGCAACAGGCCGAGCATCGAGTGGAACAGGTTGTCCTGGGACAGCGGCGCATCGCTGAGCTTGGCCAGGCAGTCGGTGTCCAGGCCAAAGTCCTCTTTGTAGCTGTCGGAGAACCAGGTCAGCAGTGGCACGTGCTTCTGCTGCTCCGGGGCGATGGGGTAAGGGGTGCCGTGCAGGAACAGGTTGTACTCACCCAGCGACTCACCGTGGTCGGAGAGGTAGATCATCGCTGTGTCGACCTTGCCCTGCTTGCTGCGCAGCGTGTCGATCAGGGACGCCAGCACCTTGTCGGTGTAGGCTAAAGTGTTGTCGTAGCCGTTGATGATTTCCTGCTCGCTGCACTGGTTCAGCGCATTGCTCTGGCACACCGGGGTAAAGCGCTCGCTGGCGTTGGGGTAGCGCTTGAAGTACTCGGGGCCGTGGCTGCCCATCTGGTGCAGCACCAGCACGGTGTCCTTGTCGAGGTTGTCGATCAGCTCACCCAGGCCCTGCAACAGGATCTCGTCATGGCATTCGCCGTTGGCGCACAGCGCCGGGTCGGTGAGGTTGCTGACATCGATGAACTGCACCCGATCACAGGTGCCCTTGCAGCCCGACTGGTTGTCGCGCCACTGCACGGCCAGGCCTGCCCGCTGCAGGATATCCAGCAGCCCTTCACGGTTTTTTGCCACGCGCGCGTCGTAGTCTTTGCGCGGCATGCCCGAGAACATGCAGGGCACCGAAACGGCGGTTTCAGTCCCGCACGAATGCACATCGGAGAAGGCCAGCAGGCCCTGCTCCTTGGCCAGGCTGGGGGTGGTGTCGCGGTCATAACCGAGCACGCCGAAATGGTCGGCCCGCGCACTTTCGCCGACGACCAGCACCGTCAACGACTTGCGCTCATGCTTCTGCCAGGCGGCATCACGTTTCGCATCCGTACCATAATTCTGGAAGGGCCTGGCCGCTGTACCGACGCGTTCGCTGACATAACCAATAGAGGCACCCACGATATTGCTCGGGGTGAGCATCAGGCGCAGTTCGTGGTGATTGCGAAACAGTGACGACAAGCCCTGGTAGTTGACCAACGCCACCGACCCGAGGGCGACCACACAGGCGCCGCTGACCACCAGCTTGCCCAACAGCTCACGGGGCCAGGCGCGGTAGGCGATCGGTGTTTTCCACAGCAGGACCGAGGGCAATACGCCCAGCAATAATATATAAGCGGCAAACTTGAACGACATCAGGTCGCGCACTTCCGCAACATTGGTCTCTGCCATGTTACGGAACATGCCGGCATCAATAAGCACCCCGTACTGATTCATGAAGTAAGCCACACCCGCGCCACTCATGAACAGCACAATAAGTACCGGCTTTAATACATACCGGAAGGCAAACAAGGTCAAAATCAGGTTGAATGCGAACAGCATCAGCACGGCAAATGCCAGGCTCAGCCAAAGCCCCGCCAACCCTGGCGGAACCACGTGCTCCAGGTGCTGCCAGAGAAAGAAATTGAAGCCGATCAGCAGGTACAGGCTGGCCAGCAGCGTGACCCATTCAGTCCGCAGGGATTTAAAGTTGAGCATCAGTGTTCGCAATCAAGAGTGATTATCAGCCCGCGGGCCTGTACGGCACCGCGAAAAGTTGGCTGAACTCTAGAAAGGCCACCATCAATTTTTCGTGAAAAAGACGCCAACAAAACCGTGAGATGGCGTTATCCCAACATTAAATGAAGTTTATTCAGCCGCCATTCAGCCTGGCAGGCCAAGTGTGCTGCCCGGTTGCGAGAAGGCTGCGCCGGCCTCCCCCCGCCCCGCACCTGCGCAAAGGCGACTATCCTCAAAGGTCAGGACCGTTCGCCAACCCCCACGAGAGGTGAAGAAATGCCCGTTCCGCATGATCTGCTCGCTGACCTGAACATCACTGCCGAGGATTTCCAGACGCGCATCGACAAAGACCATGACCTGCACAAACTGCACAAGGAGTACAACGCCAAAGACAAGGAAGTGCTGGCCGCTGAAGGCAACGCCAGCACTGATGACACCATCACCCGACTGCGCAAGGAGCGGCTGCTGATCAAGGACAAGATCGAACGGATCATTCATCCGCCGAAATCGTGAAGCGCTTCTGCTGAATCAACCGGCCCTATCCCCAGCAAGCCGGCGATAGGGCCAGCCGCTTTTATACGCTAGCCGAAGCCTTCAACGCCGTATCCAGATCTTCGATCAGGTCCCGATAGTCCTCGATCCCCACCGACAGCCGCAGCAAGTTCTCACTGATGCCCATCACGCCCTTCTGCTCCGGGCTCAGGGAGTTGTGCGACATGCTCCAGGAGTGGTTGATCATGCTCTCCACGCCGCCCAGCGAATCGGCAAGTACGAAGATCTGCAGCGCCTCGACCAGGCGATTGAGCGCCGCCCGGTCGCCACCCTTGACCTTCATGGCCACCACGGCCCCGCCCGCACGCATCTGGCGCTTGCACAGCGCATGCTGGGGGTGGCTTTCTAGCCCCGGGTAAAACACCTGCTCGATCTGCGGATGGCTTTCGAGAAAACGCGCCACCTGCAGGGCATTGGCGCACTGGCGCTCCATGCGAACGTCCAAGGTTTTAAGGCCACGCAGGGCCAGGTAGCAGTCGAACGGCCCTTGGATCGCCCCGACCGCCATGCTGATCTTGCGCAACCGCGCCAGCAGCGCGTCGTTAGCGGCCACCACCACACCGCCAGTAAGGTCGGAATGGCCGCCGATGTACTTGCTTGCCGAGTGCATCACCAGGTCCACGCCCAGGGTGATCGGGCGCTGGTTCCAGGGCGAGCAGAAGGTGTTGTCGATGCAGGTGAGGATACCGCGCGAGCGCGCCAGGTCGCAGACCGCCTTGATGTCGACCAGGTGCAGCAAGGGGTTGGTCGGCGACTCGATCCATATCAGCTGGGTTTCTGGGCGAATCGCCGCGGCCACAGCCTGCACGTCGTTGAGATCGACGTAAGTGGTGGTCAGCCCTGATGTGTGGCTGCGATAGTCCTCCAGAATTCGGAAGGTGCCGCCGTATACGCCGTTCATCACCACCACGTGGGCATCCTTGGGCAACAACTCCAGCACCGTCGCCGTGGCGTTCACGCCGGAGGCGCAAGCCACCGCGCCGACACCTTCTTCCAGCGCCGCGACACAGCTCTCGTAAGCATGCCGGGTCGGGTTGCCGACGCGGCTGTAGGCATACTCGGGGTTGTCGTCCAGGCTGCGCTTGATGTACGAACTGGCGGTATAAATGGGCGGGAAGATCGCGTTGTCGGCAACGCTATGCTGCTCGCCGGCGTGGATGGTACGGGTGGCGAAATTACGCGGCTTGTCGGACATGATCCGGTCCATTGACTGAGGTAAGCCTGCAACTATCGCACAACCATTGCCGGCGGCAAGGACGTGCAACGGGGGTCACGCATTTTTCCGGTTTTGCAGTAATCTGGAGAAAATCATTCTCTGGCCAGCCTGTAATCGACATGGACAATTTCGACCAACACATCCTCACCTTGCTGCAGCGCGACGCGTCCATTTCCCTCAAAGACCTGGCCGAGGCGGTAAACCTGTCCACCACGCCCTGCTGGAAGCGGGTCAAACGGCTGGAAGAAGAGGGTTACATCCTTGGCCGCGTCGCCCTGCTCGACCCCACACGCCTGGGGCTGGGCCTGACCGTGTTCGTCCAGCTCAAGACCCAGCGCCACGACAGCGCCTGGCTGGAGCAGTTTGCCGCGACCGTGACCGGTTTCGAGGAGGTGATGGAGTTTTACCGCATGTCGGGGGATTGGGATTACATGCTGCGGGTGGTGGTGGGTGACATTGCCGCCTATGACCGGTTCTACAAAAAGCTGATCACCCGCACCGACGGGCTTTCCAACATTACGTCGAGTTTTGCCATGGAGCAGATGAAGTACACCACCGCTTACCCGGTGCACCGGCCCTGACCGGTGCTTGCCCGCGAAGAGGCCGGATCAGGCAAACCTTTATTCAGCCGCCTGCACCGCCTCGATCCGGTTCCCCGCCTTGGCTTTCTCTACCCTGATCGCGACGAACTTCGAGGTCGGCGTATACGTCCCCTCGCCATAACTCTCCAGCGGCACCAGCGGGTTGGTCTCCGGGTAATACGCCGCGGCCTGCCCCTGCGGCACGTCATACGCCACCAGGCGGAACCCGGAGACCCGCCGCTCGCGCCCGTCCTCCCACAACGACACCAAGTCCACGTGCTCGCCAGGCTCGAACCCCAGGCGACGGATGTCAGCCTCATTGACGAACACCACCTCACGCAGGCCAAACACCCCACGGTAGCGGTCATCCAGGCCATACAGGGTGGTGTTGTACTGGTCGTGCGAACGCAACGTCTGCAGAATCAGGTCCGGTTTGTCGCCACGGGCCAGCACCTGGGCATTGACCAGTTGCTCCGGCAACTGGCTGGCACTGAAACGCGCCTTGCCGGTGGCGGTACGCCACGTGCGATCCGCCGCGTTGTTGCCCAGGTGGAAGCCACCCGGGTGCTGCAAGCGCTCGTTGAAGTCGGTAAAGCCGGGGATCACATCGGCGATCATGCTGCGGATGCGGCTGTAGTCGGCAATGGCGTACTCCCAATCGATCGGCTGCTTGCCCAAGGTCGCCTGGGCCATGCCGGCCACGATGGCCGGCTCCGAACGCAAGTGTGGCGAGCGCGGGCGCAATTGGCCGTGGGAGATGTGCACCATGCTGAAGGTGTCCTCCACGGTCACGCCCTGCGGCCCGTCGGCCTGCAGGTCGATCTCGGTTCGCCCCAGGCACGGCAGGATGAGCGCATCACGGCCGGTGACCAAGTGCGAACGGTTGAGCTTGGTGGAAATCTGCACGGTCAATGCGCAGTTGCGCAGGGCCGCGTGGGTTCGAGGGGTGTCTGGGGTAGCCTGGGCGAAGTTACCGCCCAGGGCGATGAAGACCTTGGCCTGCCCTTCTTCCATGGCCTTGATCGCCAGCACCGCGTTATGCCCGTGGGCACGGGGCACACGGAACTGGAAGCGTTTTTCCAGGGCATCGAGCAGCCCGGCCTTGGGCTTCTCGTCGATGCCCATGGTGCGGTCACCCTGCACATTGCTGTGGCCACGCACCGGCGACAGGCCAGCACCGGGTTTGCCAACGTTGCCCCGCAGCAGTTGCAAGTTGACGATTTCCTGCACAGTGGGCACCGAGTGGCGGTGCTGGGTGACGCCCATGGCCCAGCACATGATGACCCGCTCGGCCTTGCGGTACATGCGCGCTGCCAACTCGATCTCGGCCTGGGTCAGGCCCGACTGCTCGACGATATGCGCCCAGGAGGTGGCATCCACCGCCGCCAGGTAGGCGTCGACGCCGCTGGTGTGTTCGGCGATGAAGGCATGGTCGAACACCGCCGGTTCACCCTTGGCCTGGGCCTCGCGTTCCCATTGCAGCAAATACTTGGCGATGCCACGCATGGCCGCCATGTCGCCGCCCAGGGCCGGGCGGAAGTACGCGGTGTTGGTCGGTTCGGAGCCGTTGCTGAGCATTTCGAACGGGTGTTGCGGGTGCTGGAAGCGCTCCAGGCCACGCTCCTTCAGCGGGTTGAAGCACACCACCTGGGCCCCACGCTTGACCGCCTCGCGCAGCGGTTCGAGCATGCGCGGGTGGTTGGTGCCGGGGTTCTGGCCGATGACGAAGATGGCGTCGGCCAGTTCCAGGTCATGGAACACCACGGTGCCCTTGCCCACGCCAAGGGTTTCCGACATGCCCACACCGCTGGCCTCGTGGCACATGTTCGAGCAATCGGGGAAATTGTTGGTGCCGTAGGCGCGGACGAACAGCTGGTACAAAAACGCCGCTTCGTTGCTGGCCCGCCCCGAGGTGTAGAACTCGGCCTGGTCGGGCGAATCGAGCGCCTGCAGGTGTTTGGCGACCAGGGCGAAGGCCTCTTCCCAGGAGGTTTCGACGTAGTGGTCGGTGGCCGCGTCGTAGCGCATCGGGTGGGTCAGCCGGCCTTGGAATTCGAGCCAGTAATCGGTCTGTTCGGCCAACGCACTGACGCTGTACTTGGCGAAGAATGCAGGGTCTACCGAGCGACCGGTGGCTTCCCAGTTGACCGCCTTGGCGCCGTTCTCGCAGAACTTGACCATGTCGTTTTCCGGCGATTCGCCCCAGGCGCAGCCGGGGCAGTCGAAGCCGCCGTTCTGGTTGGTCTTGAGCATGGCCCGCAGGTTCTTGAAGGCGTTTTCGCTGCCCAGCCAGCTTTTGGTCACGCTCTTGAGCGCCCCCCAGCCGGCAGCCGCGCCTTTGTAGTCCCTGATATGTTCGTCCTGGCTCATGCGGTGAATCCTCACGCTCGGTGTTTTTTCCAGACTATTGAGCGTGGGGCACAAGCGTCCAATCGAAAGATCTTACGGGCTGATAAGCCGTTTCGATCACGGGCCAGCACTGACAATCCAGATCGCGTCCTGTAGGAGCAGCCTTGTGCTGCGAAGAGGCCGGTTTGGCTAGCCGAGAAGCTGTGGCTGCAATGGCCTCTTCGCAGCACAAGGCTGCTCCTACAGGGGGAATCTCCCATACATGCCGGGGCCTGAAGCCGTGATAGAGCAGATTGATCAACCAGTCGGGGAAAGCAATTTGACGGGGGTGCGGCCAGGTTATAGCTTGGAGCTGAGTCCATCCCATTCGAGCGCAATCGTGGAACAGAACAGCCGGGCCCTGATCGACGGCTTCAACCGGAAAATCGACTACCTGCGGATGTCGGTCACCGACCGCTGCGACTTCCGCTGCGTGTACTGCATGGCTGAAGACATGCAGTTCCTGCCGCGCCAGCAGATCCTCAGCCTCGAAGAACTGTTCCAGGTGGCTGAGCGCTTCGTCGCATTGGGCACCCGCAAAATCCGCCTGACCGGTGGCGAGCCGCTGGTGCGCCAGGGCATCGTCGAGCTGTGCGGGCGCATCGCCGCCCTGCCCGGCCTGCGCGAACTGTGCATGACCAGCAACGGCTCGCAACTCGGGCGCCTGGCCCAGCCGCTGTTCGACGCCGGCGTCTCGCGCCTGAATATCAGCCTCGACAGCCTGGACCCTGGGCGCTTCAAGCAACTGACCCGCACCGGCGACCTCAACCAGGTGATCGCCGGCATCGACGCCTCGCGCCAGGCAGGCTTTCGCAAGACCAAGCTCAACTACGTAGTGCTCAAGGGCCGCAACGATGACGAACTGGTCGACCTGGTGCGCTTTGCCATCGACCGCGAGCTGGACATCACCTTCATCGAAGAAATGCCCCTGGGTAACATCAGCGAACACCAGCGTGGTGAGTCGTTCTACTCCAGTGACGAGGTGCGCGACCGGCTGGCCGAGCAGTTCACCCTGATCGAGTCCACCGAGTCGTCCCAAGGCCCGGCACGCTACTGGCGCCTGGCCGAAGCGGCGCACACCCGGGTCGGCTTCATCTCGCCGCACAGCCATAACTTCTGCGCCACCTGCAACCGCGTGCGCCTGACCGTCGAAGGTCGCCTGCTGCTGTGCCTGGGCAACGAGCATTCGGTGGACCTCAAGCAGGTCCTGCGTGCCCACCCGGGCAACGCCGAGCGCCTGGAAAACGCCATCCGCGACTCCTTGCACCTCAAGCCTTACCGCCATCATTTCGAGGTGGGGGGTGACGTGCAGATCCTGCGTTTCATGAACATGACCGGCGGCTGAACAGCCACCTCTGGATTTCCATGATCGTTCACCCCCGCCCCGATGTGCTGCGCGTGCTGTTCACCCTCAAGGGGTCGATCGTCAAACGCATCGCCCTGCGCTGCCTGATGGTCACCCTGCTGGCCGCACTGATCGTGCTGGTCGAGCGCCACTATCCGGCATTTTTCTACCCGGTCAGCGCCACACCGTTCACCTTGCTGGGCCTGTCGCTGTCGATCTTCATGAGCTTTCGCAACAACGCCTGCTACGACCGCTGGTGGGAAGGCCGCAAGGCCTGGGGCAAGCTGATCATCGAGACCCGTTCGTTCGTGCGCGAAAGCGTGGTGATCGCCGACCCGGCACTGCGTGCCGAACTGTTGCGCAGCCTGTGCGGCTTTGCCCATGCGCTCAACGCCCGGCTGCGCAACGAGGATGACCTGGCGGCCGCCCGGCCTTGGCTGGCCAACCCCAATGCGATCAGCGCGCACAATGTGTGCGACACGATCTTGCGCGAAGCCGGCGGGCACTGCTCACGGCTGGCGCAACAGGGGCAGATCAGCGATTGGCGCTACAGCGTGCTGGAACAGCGGCTGGTGGGGCTGACCGAAGTGCAGGCCACCTGCGAGCGGATCAAAGGCACACCGTTGCCGTTCCCCTATACCTTGTTGCTGCACCGCACCATCTACATCTTCTGCCTGCTGCTGCCGTTCGCCCTGGCTGAACCGCTGGGCTGGTTGGCGCCGCTGTTCACCACCATCGTCGGCTATACGTTTTTTGGGCTGGATGCGATTGGCAACGAACTGGAAGACCCGTTTGGGCGCGATGAGAACGACCTGCCTACCGATGCGCTGGTGCGCACCGTGGAGCGCGATGTGCTGGCGGGGTTGGGGGTTGAGCCGCTGCCACCGGCATTGGAGCCGGTGGGGTATGTGTTGAGCTGATTCTTTTACTGCCTGTGCTGGCCGCTTCGCGGGCAGGGCATTAACCGCGGCTTGCGCAAGCCTCCACAGGCTTCAGGTGCGGCACGAAGTTGCACGGCCGGTGGCGCGCATCCAGTTGCTCGGCCAGGATCCCTTCCCACGCTGTGCGGCAAGCCCCGGTCGAGCCTGGCAGGCAGCACACCAAGGTACCGTTGGCGAGCCCGGCCAATGCCCGGCTCTGAATGGTCGATGTGCCGATATCGAGAATGGACAACGCCCGGAACAGCTCACCGAAGCCATCGATACGTTTGTCCAACAGGCATTCAACGGCTTCAGGCGTACTGTCACGCCCAGTGAAGCCGGTACCGCCGGTGATCAGCACCACTTGCACCTGCTCGTCGGCGATCCAGGTGGCGACCTGGGCGCGGATCTTGTACAGGTCGTCCTTGAGCAGCGCTCGCGCCACCAGGCGATGGCCGATTTCCACCGAGCGGCTGGCCAGCAGCTCACCGGAGGTGTCGGTGTCGTAGGTGCGGGTGTCACTGACGGTCAGTACGGCGATGTTGAGCGGTACGAAGACCGCATCGGGTTTGACGCTCACGGTGGGCTACTCCTGAAAGGGCATTGTCACCACGCTAGAGGCACGGCCGGGGGGCGTCCAATCGATATGGCGTACCGGGTGATCAATGACATCTATCGCTGACTTGGTTAAGGTCAGCATAACCAGACGCCAGGCACTCCCATGGACATCAAGCAACTCAAGTTCCTCATCGCGCTCGACCAGACTCGCCATTTTGGCCAGGCCGCAGCGCTGTGCCACATCACCCAGCCGACGCTGTCGATGCGCCTGCGCAACCTGGAAGACGAACTGGACCTGGTGCTGGTCAAACGCGGCCAGCGCTTCGAAGGGTTCACCGAAGCCGGCGAACGCATTCTGGCCTGGGCCCGCACGCTGCTGGCGGCCCACGACGGCCTGCAAGCCGAAGCCGCCAGTTGCCGCGGCCAGGTGGTCGGCAGCCTGCGCCTGGGCACCGTGCCGCTGGCCAGCTTCAACCCGATGCAATTGCTGCTGCCGCTGCGCGAAAAATACCCCGAGCTGCACTTCCAGATCAGCTCGCACAGCACCGAGCAGATCATGGATAGCCTGAGCCGCAACCAGCTCGACCTGGGCATCTGCTACCTGGACCAAGTCAATGCCAGCTTCTTCGAAGTGATCGAGCTGGGCACCACCACCATGGGCCTGCTGCACGATACCCGCCACTTCCAGTTCCAGGCCGACACCCTGCGTTGGGAAGACCTCGGCGAGATTCCACTGGGCTTGCTGAGCAAAGGCATGCACTACCGTCAATCGCTGGACCTGAGCTTCCGCAGTCGCAGCTTGGAACCCAACGCCGTGCTGGAAAGCGACTCGAGCTTCCAGCTGATCCAAGCCATCAGCACCGGCGTGTGCTGCGCGATCATGCCACTGGATTGCGGGCTGGAAGACTTGAGCGAGCACATGCGCATCCTGCCTATCGTCGACGCCAGCATCCACAGCCCGGTGGGCCTGCTGCTGCGCCGCAGCGAGCCGCGTTCGGCGATTGCCGAGCAGTGCTTTGACGAGGCGCGCGCGCTGTTTCAACCTTCCTGAGCGGCCGTCGCCTGGCGGTACTGGCGCGGGGTGAAGCCGGTCAGTTGCTTGAACTGGCGGCTGAAGGCGCTGTGGTCGGTGTAGCCGCACTGCATCGCCACCTCGGTGATTGGCAAGTCGCTGTGCAGCAAGCGATGGGCATGCTCCAGCCGCGCCTTGTGGATCATCTGCCGTGGCGTGAGGTGGAACACCCGCTTGCAATAGCGCTCCAGCTGCGCCACGGAAATACCCGCGATGCGGGTCAGTTCGCCCATGCTGATGGGTTGATGAAAATGCCGACGAATGTGCTCATCCACGGCTGCCAGGCGCTGGTAAGCGGGGTGGGTGTCGGCGGCTGACTGCAGGTCGACCGAGATGCCCACCAGGCCGATGATTGCGCCGTCGGGGTTGAGTAAAGGCCGCTTGTGGGTCAGGCACCAACCCGGTTCGCGGCTGCCGTACAGGTGCAGTTCGAGCTGGTCTTGCAACACCAGGCCATCCTTGAGTACGCGACGGTCCTGCTCGGTGTAGCCGGGGCCCAGTTGTGCCGGGAAGACCTCGGCGCTGGTCTTGCCCAGCAAGGGCTGCAAACGCTTGAGGCCGCAGCGCTGGACCAGGGTGTTGTTGGCCAGCACGTAGCGGGCGTCGGCGTCCTTGATGAAGATCGCGGCGTTGGGGATCGCGTCGAGGATCGGCAGCAGCAGGGAGACCCCGGCGAGCAGGGCCTCCAGGGTGGCGGGGCGGTGCTGGTCCAAGGACTGGTACAGGGTTGCCAGGGAAGGGGCGCTCATCGGGTTGATCTCTAATGGCTTTACTGGCCTCTTCGCAGCACAAGGCTGCTCCTACAGGAACCGCACTGCCTTGTAGGAGCAGCCTTGTGCTGCGAAGAGGCCGGCACTGGCACTGCATCTCCCAAGCCCTTATGCGGTATGGCTTTCAGCCTATCCACGAGCCCACCACCCCGCCACTACTTTTCTGCAACTGTGCCGATTTCGTCATCCACCCTGCAGAAAACCATCAAGAACCGATGCCCAGATCGGTCCACTCTATGCCCCACACAAGCCGCCCAATACCTACAAGAGCGCGGCCCAAAAAGCCGCACCTCGTGACATCAGACCTGCCTATCCAAAACCTACAAAAAGGCGTACCCATGTCAGGCAAATTCAAAAAACAGCTCTCATTGCTCGACCTCACCTTCATCGGCCTAGGCGCCATCTTCGGCTCTGGCTGGCTGTTCGCCGCCAGCCACGTCTCGGCCATCGCTGGCCCCGCCGGTATTTTGTCCTGGTTCCTCGGCGGTTTCGCCGTGCTGTTGCTGGGTATCGTCTACTGCGAGCTCGGCGCCGCCCTGCCCCGCGCCGGTGGCGTAGTGCGCTACCCGGTGTACTCCCACGGCCCGCTGCTTGGCTACCTGATGGGCTTCATCACGCTGATCGCGTTTTCCAGCCTGATCGCCATCGAAGTGGTCGCGTCACGGCAATACGCCGCGGCCTGGTTCCCCGAACTGACCAAGGCCGGGTCCAGTGACCCGAGCGTGCTCGGCTGGCTGGTGCAGTTCGCGCTGCTGGGGCTGTTCTTTCTGCTCAACTACCGCAGCGTCAAGACCTTCGCCAAAGCCAACAACCTGGTCAGCGTATTCAAGTTCATCGTGCCGTTGCTGGTGATCGGCGTGCTGTTCACCTTCTTCAAACCGGCAAACTTCGAGGTACAGGGCTTTGCGCCATTCGGCCTGTCCGGTGTGGAAATGGCCGTCTCGGCGGGTGGCATCATCTTCGCCTACCTGGGGCTGACACCGATCATTTCGGTAGCCAGTGAAGTGAAGAACCCGCAGCGCACCATTCCCATCGCGCTGATCCTGTCGGTGCTGTTGTCCACCGCGATCTACGCCCTGCTGCAACTGGCCTTCCTCGGCAGCGTGCCAACCGAAATGCTGGCCAACGGCTGGGCCGGTGTGACCAAGGAACTCGCCCTGCCTTACCGCGACATCGCCCTGGCCTTGGGCGTGGGCTGGCTGGCCTACCTGGTGGTGGCCGACGCGGTCATCTCGCCAAGCGGTTGCGGCAACATCTACATGAACGCCACCCCGCGGGTGATCTATGGCTGGGCGCAGACCGGGACCTTCTTCAAAGTCTTCACCCGCATCGACGAGCAGTCCGGCATCCCCCGCCCGGCGCTGTGGCTGACCTTTGCCCTGTCGGTGTTCTGGACCCTGCCGTTCCCGTCCTGGGAAGCGCTGATCAACGTGGTCTCGGCGGCACTGGTACTGAGCTATGCCGTGGCCCCGGTCACCGTCGCCGCGCTGCGCCGCAACGCACCCGACATGCCGCGCCCGTTCCGCGTCAAGGGCATGAGCGTGCTCGGCCCGCTGTCGTTCATCATCGCCGCGCTGATCGTCTACTGGTCTGGCTGGAACACCGTGTCGTGGCTGTTGGCCCTGCAAATCGTGATGTTCGTGCTTTACCTGCTGTGCGCCCGCTTCGTGCCAACCCAGCACCTGTCCATCGGCCAGCAAGTGCGTTCGTCGGCCTGGCTGATCGGTTTCTACGCCGTGACCATTCTGCTGTCCTGGCTGGGCAGCTTCGGCGGCCTGGGCGTGATCGGCCACCCATTCGACACCGTGGTCGTGGCCGCCTGTGCCCTGGGCATCTACTACTGGGGCGCCGCGACCGGCGTGCCGGCGCACCTGGTGCGCCTGGATGGCGAAGACGAGAGCGAAGCCACCGCCGACACACACCTGGGCCACCGCCCTGCCGCTGTCGCCTCCTGACCTCGGCCACCATTCAAGGGACCTGCCCATGAAACACATTCACGTCATCGACTCGCATACCGGCGGCGAACCGACCCGCCTGGTGATGAAAGGCTTCCCACCGCTCAATGGCCGCACCATGGCCGAACAGCGCGACGAACTGCGCGAACTGCACGACCCCTGGCGCCGCGCCTGCCTGCTGGAGCCTCGCGGCAACGATGTGCTGGTCGGTGCGCTGTATTGCCCACCGGTCTCGGAAGACGCCACGTGTGGGGTGATCTTCTTCAACAACGCCGGCTACCTGAACATGTGCGGCCACGGCACCATCGGCCTGATCGCCTCGCTGCAGCACCTGGGGCTGATCGCGCCAGGCGTGCACAAGGTCGACACGCCGGTCGGCCAGGTGAGCGCCACCTTGCATGAAGACGGCGCGGTCACCGTAGGCAACGTGCCTGCCTACCGCTATCGCCAACAGGTGACGGTCGAGGTACCGGGCCATGGCGTGGTGCACGGCGATATCGCCTGGGGCGGCAACTGGTTCTTCCTGGTGTCCGAGCATGGCCAGCGCATCGAGCTGGACAACGTCGAAGCGCTCACCGACTACACCTGGGCGATGCTCAAGGCCCTGGAGGCCCAGGGCATCACCGGCGAAAACGGCGAGCCGATCGACCATGTCGAGTTGTTTGCCGACGACCCCGACGCCGACAGCCGCAACTTCGTCATGTGCCCCGGCAAGGCCTACGACCGCTCCCCTTGCGGCACGGGCACCAGCGCCAAGCTGGCCTGCCTGGCCGCCGACGGCAAGCTCGATGAAGGCCAGACCTGGGTCCAGGCGAGCATCACCGGCAGCCAGTTCCAGGGCCGCTACCAGCGCGAGGGCGAGCGCATTCGCCCGTTCATCACCGGCCGCGCCTACATGACTGCCGACAGCACCCTGCTGATCGACGAACAGGATCCTTTCGCCTGGGGCATCTGACCTGCCTAGGCCTTTTTATTCGCAACCCAGACTGAATACTGCAAGGAGTGACACCCATGAGCGACAACATCTTCACCGGCTGCATGCCTGCCCTGATGACCCCCTGCACCGCCGCGCGCAAACCGGACTTCGATGCCCTGGTACGCAAAGGCCGCGAGCTGATCGAAGCCGGCATGAGCGCCGTGGTGTACTGCGGCTCGATGGGCGACTGGCCGCTGTTGACCGAGGCCGAGCGCCAGGAAGGCGTGGCGCGCCTGGTGGCTGCCGGCATCCCGACCATCGTCGGTACCGGCGCGGTGAATACCCGTGAAGCGGTTTCCCACGCGGCCCATGCCGCCGAAGTTGGTGCGGCCGGCCTGATGGTGATCCCGCGTGTACTGTCCCGCGGCGCTTCGTTGATCGCCCAGAAGCACCACTTCTCGGCCATCCTGGCCGCCGCGCCGAAACTGCCGGCAGTCATCTACAACAGCCCCTACTACGGCTTTGCCACCCGCGCCGACCTGTTCTTCGAACTGCGCCGCGAATACCCGAACCTGATCGGCTTCAAGGAATTTGGCGGTGGCGCCGACCTGCGCTACGCCGCCGAGCACATCACCTCCAAGGACGATGACGTGACCCTGATGGTCGGCGTCGACACCCAAGTGGTGCATGGCTTCGTCAACTGCAATGCCACCGGTGCCATCACCGGCATCGGCAACGCACTGCCCCGTGAAGTGCTGCAACTGGTGAGCCTGAGCAAGCAGGCTGCCAAAGGTGATGCCAAGGCCCGGCGCCTGGCCCGCGAACTGGAAGCGGCGCTGGCGGTGTTGTCGTCGTTCGATGAAGGCTGCGACCTGGTGCTGTATTACAAGCACCTGATGGTGCTCAACGGCGACCGCGAGTACAGCCTGCACTTCAACGAGACCGACGCCCTGACCGATGCCCAGCGCAACTACGCCGAACAGCAATACGCGCTGTTCCGCCAGTGGTACGCCAACTGGTCGGCCGAGCAAAACGTCGCCTGATCACTGTGGGCGTAACCGTGGGAGCGGGCTTGCCCCGCGAACACCGGCAAAGCTGGTGCCATGCACCGCGGCCCCTTCGCGGGACAAGCCCGCTCCCACAATGCCGCTGGGGGATCTCCCACAGGGTATGCGCTACACCCTTGCACCTGAATCCGACTCCAAAGGAGGCTCTATGCCCCTGACAGGCAACCTGCTGATTGGCCAAACGCCGGTAACCGGCAGCCGCGACGCCATCCGCGCCATCGACCCGGCCACCGGCCAAGCGCTCGAACCCGCCTACCTCGGCGGCACCGGCGAACACGTGGCCCAGGCCTGCGCACTGGCCTGGGCGGCGTTCGATGAATACCGCGAGACCTCGCTCGAACAACGGGCACACTTTCTTGAAACCATCGCCGAACAGATCGAGGCCCTGGGCGATGCACTGATCGACCGCGCCGTCGCCGAGACGGGCCTGCCCAAGGCACGCATCCAAGGCGAACGCGGCCGCACCTGCACGCAACTGCGCACGTTCGCCCGCGTGGTACGTGCCGGCGAATGGCTGGACGTGCGGGTCGACAATGCCCTGCCCGAGCGCCAGCCCCTGCCGCGCCCCGACCTGCGCCAGCGCCAGGTGGCCCTGGGGCCGGTAGCGGTGTTTGGCGCCAGCAACTTCCCCCTGGCCTTCTCGGTGGCCGGCGGCGACACGGCTTCGGCACTGGCCGCGGGTTGCCCGGTGGTGGTCAAGGCCCACGGCGCCCACCCTGGCACCAGCGAGCTGGTGGGCCAGGCAGTGGCGCACGCCGTGAAGCACTGTGGCCTGCCTGAAGGCGTGTTCTCGCTGTTGTACGGCGCGGGCCGTGAAGTGGGCATCGCCCTGGTCAGCGACCCGCGCATCAAGGCCGTCGGTTTTACCGGCTCGCGCAGCGGGGGCATCGCCCTGTGCCACGCCGCGCAGGCCCGCCCAGAGCCTATCCCGGTGTACGCCGAGATGAGTTCGATCAACCCGGTGTTCCTGTTTGACGCCGCCCTGCAGCGTCGCGGCGAAGCACTGGCGCAAGGGTTCGTCGCTTCGCTGACCCAAGGCGCCGGGCAGTTCTGCACCAACCCTGGCCTGGTGATCGCCCGCCAAGGGCCGGCGCTGCAACGCTTCGTCGACGCCGCCAGCGAGCAGGTGCAACGTGCAGCCGCACAAACCATGCTCACCCCCGGTATTTTCAGCGCTTATGAAACGGGCGTTGGCGCATTGGCCGAGAACAGCAACGCCCACGTGGCCGCCAGCGGTCAACCGGCGCAAGGCCCTAACCAGTGCCAAGCCCAGTTGTTCGTGACCCAGGCCAGCGCGTTTCTGACCGACCCGGCGCTGCAAGCCGAGGTCTTCGGCGCTGCCTCACTGGTGGTGGCGTGCGACAGCGACGCGCAGGTGCGCCAGGTGGCCGAGCACCTGGAAGGCCAACTGACCGCGACGCTACAACTGGATGAGGCCGACATCGACAGTGCCCGCGCGCTGTTGCCGACCTTGGAACGCAAGGCCGGGCGCATCCTGGTCAACGGGTGGCCGACCGGGGTCGAGGTGTGCGATGCGATGGTCCATGGCGGGCCATTCCCGGCTACCTCCGATGCCCGCACCACGTCGGTGGGCACGGCGGCGATCCTGCGCTTCCTGCGCCCGGTGTGCTACCAGGACTTCCCAGACGGGCTGCTGCCAGAGGCCTTGCGCCACGGCAACCCGCTGCAACTGCGCCGGTTGCTCGACGGCAAGCGGGAAGGCTGAACCATGGTCGAGCCGCTCAACGCTGCTGAAACTGATATCGCCGTGGTCGGCGCCGGCATCGTCGGCGTCGCCTGTGCCCTGCAGCTGGCAAGGCAAGGCCGTCGGGTGCTGCTGATCGACCGCCAGCCACCTGGCCACGGCGCCTCATTCGGCAACGCCGGGCACCTGGCCACCGAGCAGGTGTTCCCGATTGCCGACTTGTCGATTCTCAAGCGCCTGCCCAGCATGCTGATGGACCCGATGGGCCCGCTGCGCCTGGACTGGAAGTACCTGCCCAAGGCCATGCCCTGGTTCACCCGCTTGCTGCTCAACCTGCGGCCCGCGCCGTTTCAGCGCAGCGTGGCTGGCATCCGTGCGCTGAACGAAGGCAGCCTGGCGGCCTGGCAGCGGTTGCTCGGCTCGATTGGGCGCAGCGACCTGTTCAAGGAAGAGGGGTCGTTGCTGGTGTTCGAACGCAACGAGTCGCGCCAGGCACTGGCGGCCTTGCAGGCGCGCATGCAGCAGCAGGCGGTGCCGGCAGAGTACTGGTCGGCCGACAGCGTGCGGGCAACGGCGCCTCAGCTGAGCCGCTCGATCCTGGGCGGGCTGTTTTTCCCCCGTACCGGGCATTTCATCGACCCATACCGCGTGGTCTGTGAGCTGTTCGAAGCGGCCAAGGCCAGTGGGGTTCGCTTCGTCCGGGCGCACGTCGACGGTGGGCACCTGCACGGCAGCGGCGTCAGCCTGGCCAGCGACCAAGGCACGTTCACTGCACGTCAGGTGCTGATCAGTTGCGGCGCGCAATCGGCCAAACTCACTGCTGCCCTGACCGGCAAGCGGGTGCCGCTGGACACAGAGCGTGGCTACCACCTGATGTTGCCGGGTGAACATCAACGGCTGCCCTTTGCCGTCACCTCGCTGGAGCGCAAGTTCATCATGACGCCGATGGCCGACGGGTTGCGGCTGGCCGGCACGGTGGAATTCGCCGGGCTCGATGCGCCGCCAAGCATGCAGCGGGCATGGCAGTTGCATCGGCTGAGCAAGGGCTTGTTCCAGCAAGATCTCGATGCCGAAGGGGCGACGCCGTGGATGGGCTTCAGGCCGTCATTGCCGGATTCATTGCCGGTGATCGACCAGGTGTGCGAGGGACGGGTGATGCTTGCGTTCGGGCATCAGCACCTGGGGTTGACCCAGGCGGCGGTGACGGCCGAATGGGTGGGGCGGCTGGCCGAACAGGAAAGAGGGCCGCAGATGGAGGCCTATCGGTTGGATCGGTTTTGATCAGGGGCGGCCTCTTCGCGGGGCAAGCCCGCTCCCACAGGTACTCCGCTGGCCTTGAGGTTGGCGGTTACCTGTGGGAGCGGGCTTGCCCCGCGAAGAGGCCGGCCCAGGCTACTGAATAATCAGCAACTCAGCGATAACGCTCAAGCCAGTGCGCATAAGGCGCCGGCAAGGTCCACGACGCTTTATCCACCCCCAACTCCTTGGCCGCGAAGTACGCCCAGTGCGGGTCCGCCAGGTGCGCACGCCCTACCGACACCAGGTCGAGCTGATTGGCTTTCAGCGCGCCTTCAGCCAGCTGCGGCGTACCAAAGCCCCACGCCGACGTCACCGGCAGGCCGGCCTCGCGGCGTACGCGCTCGGCAATCGGCCCCATGAATGCCGGGCCCCACGGGATGTTCGTCTCAGGGATGGTGAAGCCGACGCTGACACTCAGCAGGTCCAGGCCACCGGCTTTGAACATGCGGGCCAACTCGATGGACTCGTCCAAGGTCTGCTCATCGCGACCGTCATATTCCAGCACACCAAAGCGGGCGGTCAGCGGCAGGTTCTCCGGCCACACCTCACGTACGGCTGCCAGGGTTTCCAGCAAGAAGCGGCTCCGGTTCTCGAAGCTGCCACCGTAGGCGTCGGTACGCTGGTTGGAATGCTCGGAGAAGAAGCTTTGGCCCAGGTAACCGTGGGCAAAGTGCAGCTCGATCCACTCAAAGCCCGCCTCGCGCGCACGGCGCGCGGCATCGACGAAGTCCTGCTTGACCCGGGCAATGTCGTCCAAGGTCATTTCGCGCGGTACTTTCGGCAAGTGAGCGCCGAAGGCAATGGCCGACGGGGCGATGGTTTGCCAGCCGCGGGCGTCGTCGGCGGCGATGTGGTCGTCACCTTCCCACGGGCGGTTGGCGCTGGCCTTGCGCCCGGCATGGGCAATCTGGATGCCCGGCACTGAGCCTGCTGCTTTGATCGCCTGCACCATCGGCACGAACGCCTGGGCATGGGCGTCGCTCCAAATGCCGGCGCAGCCGGGGGTAATGCGCCCTTCCGGCGCGACTGCAGTGGCTTCGACCACCACCAGGCCGGCACCACCCCGGGCCAAGCCGGCCAGGTGGACGTGGTGCCAATCATTGACCATGCCGTCCTCGGCCATGTACTGGCACATGGGCGGAATGGCGATGCGGTTGCGCAGGGTGACGTCTTTGAGGGTATAGGGTTCGAACAATGCGGACATGAGGGACTCCGGGTTCATCTGAATACGATAGTTCGATCATAATCGAACTATGGCAATAATTGAAAGGCCCGTTATCATGTCGACCATGCGAGCCTACAAACATCCCAACCCTGAAGACCTGATCCTCGAGCGCCTGCTTTACGCCTTGAGCGACCCCGTGCGCATGGAGATCGTGCGCCACTTGGCGGGCGTGGCGGAGGCCAGCTGCGGCGAGCTGGACGGCGGCCGGCCGAAGTCGAGCATGTCGCACCATTTTCGCGTGTTGCGCGATGCGGGGTTGGTGCATACGCGTAATGTCGGCACGACCCACATGAACTCGTTGCGCAGCGAAATGCTCGACGAACGGTTCCCTGGGTTACTGGCGTGCATTCTGCGGCAGCAGTGATTCCTGCGCGGGCCTCTTCGCGGGCAAGCCCGCTCCCACACGGCCCTCACTGACCTCAAAGGCAGTGCTGTACCTGTAGCAGCGGGCTTGCCCGCGAAGAGGCCGGTACAGGCAATAAAAAAGCCACGAGGTCACCCCCGTGGCTTTCGTTCACAACAGTGTCGCTTACAGCGCCATGTCGTTCTCAGGCTTGCTTTCAACCGCTTTGCCTGGCGCAGCACCGAAATCGACGCTGGCATCGATCACTGGCGGCTTCTCCAACTGCAGCACTTCAGCGGTGTAGTTCCACTCTTTCTGCGTGGCGGCTGCCGAATCATTCAGCTTGGTACCGTAGCTCGGCACGATCTCTTTGATCTTGGCTTGCCACTCAGGCGTCGCCACCTTCTCTTTGAACACGGTTTCGAGCACGTTCAGCATGATCGGCGCAGCAGTGGAAGCACCTGGCGAGGCACCCAGCAGGCCAGCAATGGTGCGGTCCTCGGAGGCCACGACTTCGGTGCCCAGCTTCAGCACGCCGCCTTTCTCGGCATCACGTTTGATGATCTGCACGCGTTGGCCGGCCTGCCACAGGCGCCAGTCTTCTTTCTTGGCGTTCGGGAAGTAGGTGCGCAGGGCTTCGAAGCGGTCGTCGTCAGACAGCATCAGCTGGCCCGCGAGGTACTCCACCAGCGGGTACTGTTCGATACCGACCTTGGTCATCGGCCACACGTTGTGCAGCGTGGTGCTGCCCAGCAGGTCGAGGTACGAGCCGTTCTTCAGGAACTTGGTCGAGAAGGTCGCGAATGGCCCGAACAGGATCACGCGCTTGCCGTCCAGCACGCGGGTGTCCAGGTGCGGTACCGACATGGGTGGCGCGCCGGTCGAGGCGATGCCGTAGGCCTTGGCCATGTGCTGCATGGCAACGGTTGGGTTCTCGGTCACCAGGAACGAGCCGCCCACCGGGAAGCCGGCGTATTCCTTGGCCTCAGGGATGCCCGACTTCTGCAGCAGCTTCAGCGCGCCGCCGCCGGCACCGATGAACAGGAACTTGGCGTCGGTGGCCGATTCGGTACCGTCCTTCAGGTTCTTGTACTCGACGTGCCAGGAGCCGTCCTTGTTGCGGGTGATGTCCTGCACTTCGCTGGACAGCTTCAGGTCAAACTTGTCCTGGGTCTTCAGGTGGCCAACGAACTGGCGGGTGATCTCGCCGAAGTTGACGTCGGTGCCAATCGGCGTCCAGGTCACGGCCAGCTTCTGGTTAGGGTCGCGGCCTTCCATCATCAGCGGGACCCACTTGGCGATCTGCGCGTGGTCCTCGGAATACTGCATCGGGCGGAACAGCGGGCTGGCCTGCAGCGCGTCATAACGCTTCTTGAGGAACTTGATGTTGTCATCGCCCCAGACGAAGCTCATGTGCGGGGTGCTGTTGATGAACGAATGCGGGTTCTTCAGCACGCCCTGACGCACCTGCCACGACCAGAACTGGCGGGAGATCTGGAAGGCTTCGTTGATTTCGATGGCCTTGGTGATGTTGACGTTGCCGTCTTTGTCTTCCGGGGTGTAGTTCAGCTCGGCCAGCGCGGAGTGGCCGGTACCGGCGTTGTTCCAGCCGTTGGAGCTTTCTTCGGCGACGCCGTCCAGGCGTTCGACCATTTCCATCGACCAGCTCGGCTCCAGCTCGTGCAGCCAGACCGCCAGGGTGGAACTCATGATGCCGCCGCCGACCAGCAGCACGTCGACTTTCTTGGTTTCTACCGCGTGCGCTTGCATGACGCTCGCCGCGACAGCCAGACCCAGCAAGGTCTTGCCAGCTTTCTTGAACATTGATCAATCCCAATGGTTAGCACGTAAGGGAGGCCTAGGCGGGGCCTCGTGTCGTTCTGTCCTTCAGCGCGCGCTTGTTATTGATCATTGGAGTCAGCAGCCAAGAGAAACAGTGAACGCCCAGCCAATGGTCGAATTGACCCGCCATCGCTGAAACGTTTTTCCGATTGTATCTGAATTGCCAGCACAAACAAATTGAGGGGCTGCGCGTCAAGGCGACAGGTTGTCCCAGCCACGCGGGAATATTCGACAGCGATTGCAGTATTCTTCCGCCACCCCTACTATTGCGACCATTTCTCATTCGCACCAGTACGCGCTCGCGCCGGATGCCGCCGTGGTTTCGATACCTGAGTTGAACACCTCGATCCATACCCTGTACCACAGCCATTCGCGCTGGTTGCTTGGCTTTTTGTACCGGCGCCTGGGCAGCCGTTGCGATGCTGCCGACCTGGTTCAGGACACGTTCCTGCGCATCCTCAACCGCCCGCGCCAATTCGATGGGGAGCGCGCTGAACGCTCCTACCTGGCCACCATCGCCCGTGGCCTGTGCGTGGACCACTGGCGGCGCCAGCGGCTGGAGCATGCCTGGCTGCAACAGCTGGCGTTGCAGCCCGAAGCCGTGCAGCCCTCCCCCGAGCAGCGAGCGATCATCGTCGAAACCCTGCACGAGGTGGACGCGATGCTGTTGCGCTTGCCCGGCAAGGTGCGCCAGGCGTTTCTGCTGGCACAAATCGATGGCTTGGCCTACCGGGATATCGCCGCGCACATTGGCGTCAGCGAACGCATGATCAAGAAGTACCTGGCGCAGGCATTCTTGCATTGCGCCATCCTTGAAGCCGAACTCGACGGCGTGCTGGTGGAATGACGCCATGAGCACACCCACACAGAAACTCAGCCACGCCAGTTTGCAGGAAGCCGCGCATTGGTACGTGCAATTGCAGGACGAGGACGCCGGCCCGCAGGTGCACCACCAGTGGCAACATTGGCTCGACCAGCACGGCGACCACCGCGCAGCCTGGCACTACGTGCAACGTGTCGGCCAGCGCTTCGCGCCTTTGCAGGCCGAAGGCGCTACCGCGGGCCGGGCCCTGCGCGAGCACGAGCCGCGCCGCTTCAGCCGGCGCACCGGGCTCAAGACGTTGCTGGTGCTCGGCGCCAGCTCGCTGCTCGGCTGGCAGGCCTGGCGGGGTGCGCCACTGCCGGGCTGGGGTGCCGACCTTGCCACCGGCATTGGTGAAACCCGCCAAACCCGCTTGGCCGACGGCAGCCAGCTGTGGCTGGGCGCCCAGAGTGCAGTGGACCTGGAGTTCTCGGCGCTGAGCCGCGTGCTCACGTTGCGTTTTGGCGAAATCCTGGTGGAAACCGCCGCCGACTCGCGCCGGCCATTTTTTGTCGACACCGCGCAAGGGCGCATGCAAGCCCTGGGTACCCGTTTTGCGGTGTGCCAGCAGGGCGAGACCACGCGGCTGGACGTGTACGCCGGTGCGGTCGAAGTGTGCACTGCGCAGCGGGCCGAGCGCCTTATCGTCCAGGCCGGGCAGCAGGTGGTCTTCACCGCCCAGGGCATCAGCGCGCCGCGCCCGGCGCAAAGCGCGGGTGAGTCATGGATTCATCAACGCCTGAATGCCGAGGACATGCCCCTGGCGCAGCTGTTGCAGACGCTGGGCCGCTATCGCCATGGCCACCTGGGCTGGCACCCGTCGGTGGCACAGCTGTCGGTGATGGGGGCTTTTCCGCTCAACGATACCGACCGCGCACTCGACCTGCTGCAGGCGGCGCTGCCGGTTCGTGTGCAAAGGCTGACGCCCTGGTGGGTGAGCGTCGAGCCGGCGTGAGGAGTGGGGGCTGATGGGTGGTTGCCGATAGGTTTGTAGCGCCTGTGAAATCGAGCGCCGCGCGGGCGGCGCTCGATTTCACAGGCGCTATAAAAACAACGCCATACCCCCCACAATCCTCATGCAAAAAAACCGCACCAACCGGTTCCCTTTTCCCAATCTCGTTCGGTTAACCCCTCACAACCTCCCTCAACTGACCGTATCGACCTCAGGGACCAGCATGCCGACGCCCCTCCACCCCGCCTTTCGCCTGGCGCTTGCCGCCCCGCTTTCCCTTTGTGCCGCTGCACCGCTGATGCTGCCGGCGACCTTGGCGCACGCCGAACAAGCGATCAATGCCGAGGCTGCCTTCAACATCGCCCCCGGCTCGCTGACCAGCGCCCTCAACCAGTTCAGCAGCCAGGCCGGCATCTACCTGGCCGGCAGCAACGCATTGGCCGCCGGTAAAACCAGCCAGGGCCTGCAAGGCCGCTACAGCGTCACCCAAGGGCTGGCCCGTCTGCTGCAAGGCAGCGGCCTGCAGGCTGTACCGCAAGGCAGCAGCGGCTATGTGCTGCAACCGGTCGAAGACGGCAACGCTTTGCAACTGGACGCCACCGCCATCAACGCCGCCACCCTGGCCGTCAGCAATGGCCAGGGCGACACAGGCTACCGTGCGGTCTCCAGCGCCACGGCCAGCAAGACCAGCAGCGCCCTGGCCGACACCCCGCGCTCGGTTTCGGTGGTGACGCGCCAGCGCATGGACGACCAGCAATCGCAAACCCTCACCGAAGTGCTCGGCTATGTACCGGGCATTTTCTCGCCACCCTTTGCCGGCGGTGACGGCCAGGCGGGCGACCTGTTCTTCATCCGTGGTTTCAACGCCACCGACTATGGCTACGGCCTGCTGCGCGATGGCCTGCGGGTGCAAGGCAACCGTTACGACACCAGCAGCGAACCCTATGGCCTCGAGCGGGTGGAAGTGTTCCGCGGCCCGACCTCGATCCTGTACGGCGAGAACGCCCCAGGTGGCGTGGTCAACCTGGTCAGCAAACGACCGACCGCCGAGGCCCGCGGCGAAGTGCAACTGAGCTATGGCTCGCACAACCGCCGCCAACTGGGTGTCGACGTCTCCGGCCCGTTGAACGATGAAGGCAATGTGCTTGGCCGCCTGGTAATGATGGGCCGCAACGCCGATACCCAGGTCAATCACCAGCCTGATGACCGCCTCTACATCGCCCCGTCGCTGACCCTGAACTTCGACGAGTTCAACAGCCTGACCGTGCTGGCCACCTACCAGCGCGACCGTACCTTGATGGAGTTGGGCTACCCCGCGGCCGGCACCTTACTGCACAACCCCAACGGCAAGATCGACAAGGACCAGCTGTCCGGCAACCCGGACTGGGACAACTTCAAACGCGAAACCTGGAGCCTAGGCTATGAGTTCAGCCACCGCTTCAACGACACCTGGCAGTTCCGCCAGAATTCGCGCTATATGCAGTCGCGCATCGACCGCCAGGAGATGTGGCCAGGCAGCCTGAACAACGGCGGCTTCGGCACCACCTTGGGCAACACTGCCTACGACCGCTACAACAAGTCCATCGCCTACTCGCTGGACAACCAGTTCGAAGGCCACTTCGACAACGGTGAGTTCGAGCACACCCTGCTGCTGGGGGCGAGCCTTGACCGCACTTCGTTCAACCAGGACTGGGATGCCGGCAACGGCGGCACCCTCAACGTGTTCAACCCGGTCTGGAATGGCAAGCCAAGCACGCCTTTACACGTGCAGAACGCCTTGCTCGAACAGACCATGTACGGCCTCTACAGCCAGCTTCAAACCAAGGTCGACAACTGGGTGTTGCTGCTCGGCGGGCGCCTGGACCGGGTCAACAGCCAGTTCCGCAACAAAGCTGGCACCCTCAACGCACAAGCCGACATGGACAGCTGGGACAGCGATTTCACCTGGCAGACCGGCGTGATGTACCAGTTCGAAAACGGCCTGTCGCCGTACTTCAGCTATTCCACCGCCTTTGCCCCCACCCAGCAGACCGAGAGCAAGAGCGGCCCGCTGGACCCGACCACCAGCGAACAGTACGAAGTGGGTATCAAGTACGAGCCCAAGGGCTGGAACACCGCCTTTACCGCGTCGGTGTACGACCTGCGCAAGAAGGACGATGTGTTGTTCGACTCAAGCGTCGGCGACTACCGCCAGATCGGCGCCAGCCGCGCCAAGGGTGTGGAGCTGGAGCTCAACAGCGACCTGAGCGAAAACCTCAACATCACCGCGGCCTACACCTACACCGATTCGCGCATAACCAAGGACGTGGCGGGCTCGCTGTATGAAGACCACCAGATGACCGGCGTGCCGCGCAACCAGGCATCGGTGTGGAGCACCTACCATTTTCGTGACGGGCTGTTGAAGGGGCTGCAGATAGGCGGTGGCGTGCGTCACTTCGACAGCACCTTCGCTTATACCCCGGCGAGCCTGTACGGCAAGCTCGATACCGGTGATGTCACGCTGGTGGATGCCAAGGTGGGGTATACCCTCGACGAAAATTGGTCAGTCGAGCTCAATGCCCGCAACCTGTTCGACAAGGAGTATGTAGCAGGCTGCAACAACGCCGGGCGTTGCTACTGGGGTGAAGAGCGGACCTTGCTCGGTACCGTTTCGTTGCGCTGGTGATCCCTTAAACAAAAGACCCCGGGCATCTGCATGACCGGGGTCCTTGGATCACGCCGCAAGCGTCGCGATCAGGGTATCGCCAAGATTACTGCGGCTGAGGCAGTTTATCGATTGGGCCGCAGCCACCGATGACCTTGGAGATGGAAACCGAAGGGTGGAACAGGTAGTCGTACGAGCAGTTCTTCTGCTGGTTGTAGACTTGACCAGTGCAGCCGGACAGCAGGGCAACGCCCGAAACGACAGCAACAGCAACAGTGGCTTTCAACAGCTTTTTCATACTAAGTCCTTTAAATGAATCGTCGGCCATCGTACTGATGGCGCCCGGATCATACAGAACCAAAGCATTGGATCCAAGTCACAGAGGGCTCGATGTAACAATACGTCGCGTTATCGCAGCATTAACGGACAGTTGAAAAGTAAGCCGCCGGGGAAGATAGTCTGTAGTTCTGCCTTGCACCTGCACTATTACAGGAGTTCCCCCCATGCTCGGTGTTACCGACTACGGCGCCTTCGTCATCGCCTTTATCATCGTCCTGGCCATCCCTGGCCCGGGCAACTTTGCCTTGATCACGGCCACGGGCAAGGGTGGCATCAAGGCCGGTTTGGCGGCGACCTTCGGGGTAATCCTGGGTGACCAGGTACTGCTGTGGCTGGCCGTGGCCGGCGTTGCCACCTTACTTGCCACCTACCCTGCCGCCTTCCACGTGGTGCAATGGGCGGGTGCTGCGTACCTGGCCTACCTGGGCCTGCGCATGGTGCTGAGCAAACCCGGCGGCGCCCCGCGTGCAAGCCGCATGGACAACGGCCACTACTTGCGCCAAACGATGATGATCACCTTGCTCAACCCGAAGGCGATCATGTTCTACATGGCGTTTTTCCCGTTGTTCGTCGACCCGGTGAAGCACCAGGGGTTGCTGACCTTTGGCTTTCTGGCGGCGACCGTGGCGGTGGTGACGTTCCTGTATGGGCTGATTGCGGTGGTGTTGACCCACAAGCTGGCCGAACGCATGCGCGCGAACCCACGGATTGCCAACCTGTTCGAGCGGTTGGCGGGGGTTTGCCTGGTTGGGTTCGGGATCAAGCTGGCGGCGATGCGCTGATTCGAGATTTCCGGGGCTGCTGCGCAGCCCATCGCAGGCAAGCCAGCTCCTACAGGTACTGCACTGCCTTCAAGGCTTGCGCTGTACCTGTAGGAGCTGGCTTGCCTGCGATGGGCCGCAAAGCGGCCCCAGGTTTACCCAAAACGCATAAACAACAGAAGAGCGCAGTTGTCATTTCTTGAACTGTAAAGGACGGCAAATCAGCCTTCCGCCCTACAGCTAACCTTCAGTTTTTTCCCCTATCTTGTAGTCCATTTCCCAAACATACTCACGATCCGCTCAAACTGTTGCTAGTGCTTGGGTACCGGTCTGTCAACCTGTGTATAACTGCCTCCATTCGTTTGACAGCGTTGCCAGGCAGCTCCACTTACCCAAGGAGCTTTCATGCGCAAGATAGTCCCCGATCCGCCCTACTCCCTCGATTCCTCGCAGATATTGCAGGACACCCTGATCCAATCCACAGAGTACGTCCTCTGTGCCCTGTCTGTAGCCCGCTAATCAGTGCAACTCAAGCCCACCTCCCCCAACTCGATCGTGATGCAGGCAGTCATCCACGAGATGGAGGCAGTACAAAGCCTGGTTGAGTCCGCATTGATGCAATTGCAGATGCAGCCGCACATCCCCGCAGCGCCGGGCACGGTGCATTGAACGTTCGAGTAGCTGCGTACCCCTCCCACAGGGCTCTTCTTTATACCTGTGGGAGCGGGTTCACCCGCGAAGAGGCCAGGCCCGGCACTAAAGATTCCAGGGAGTTAAATGACGACTACAGCCCCCCCAAAGCCGCCCACCACGGTCGGCCTGACAACGTTCTACTAAGGCGAAAACCAAACCCACCCACTCTTTCGCATCGAGCCAGGCATCTGCTGCCAAAGCGCCCGCGAACAGGCATCCGAGCTGATGGGCTATGTACGCGACATGACCCTGACAGGGTTGAAGGAGGGCGATCAGAAGTTGATCTGGGCTTCGCATTACCTGAGCGCGATGGCCAAAGCGCTGCTTGATGATGCGGGGCTGGGGATGATGAAGCATTAAGGCCAAACAACGAAAAAGCCCCTGAAAACTCATCGTTTTCAGGGGCTTCATCTACCACATGTATGGCGGAGAGATAGGGATTTGAACCCTAGGTACTGTTGCCAGTACAACGGATTTCGAATCCGTCCCGTTCGACCACTCCGGCATCTCTCCAATGGCGCGCATCATACCAGCGAATTTCTGAAACGCAAACCTTTATTTCAAAAAAATTCGCGTGGTATCAGGCGCTTGCGTGAACAGGCCGCTTACAGCGGCACGCCCAGGCGCTTGGCAACTTCTTCGTAGGCTTCGATCACGTCGCCCAGGCCCTGACGGAAGCGGTCCTTGTCCATCTTCTTGCGGGTTTCTTTGTCCCACAGGCGGCAGCCGTCTGGGCTGAATTCGTCGCCCAGGACGATCTGGCCGTGGAATACGCCAAACTCCAGCTTGAAGTCGACCAGCAGCAGGCCGGCGTCATCGAACAGCTTGTTCAGCACTTCGTTGACTTTCAGCGACAGCTTTTTCATTTCGGCCAGCTGTTCGGCGGTGCCCCAGCCGAACGCGACAACGTGGGATTCGTTGATGAAGGGGTCGCCCTTCTCGTCGTTCTTCAGGAACAGTTCGAAGGTGGACGGCTCCAGCTTGATGCCCTCCTCCACGCCCAGGCGCTTGACCAGGCTGCCCGCGGCGTAGTTACGCACGACGCACTCGACTGGGATCATGTCGAGCTTCTTCACCAGGCACTCGTTGTCGCCCAGCAGCTTGTCGAACTGAGTCGGCACGCCGGCTTCTTCGAGCTTTTGCATGATGAAGGCGTTGAACTTGTTGTTCACCATGCCTTTGCGGTCGAGCTGTTCGATGCGCTTGCCGTCGAACGCCGAGGTGTCGTTGCGGAACAACAGGATCAAGCGGTCGGCGTCGTCGGTCTTGTAAACCGATTTGGCCTTGCCGCGGTAAAGTTCTTCGCGTTTTTCCATGATGGGCTCCGCTTGCTTGAGTAGTTGGGCTAGGCGATTTCGCGCCAGTCGAGCCCGTGTTCCTGATTCGCCACCTGAAGCCAGTCCGGGTCGCACCCAAGGGTGTCGACGAAGCACTGGCGGGCCAGTTGTGGCAGGTTGTTCTTGCTGCTGAGGTGGGCCAGCACCAGGTGTTGCAGGTTGCTCCAGCCCAACTCGTCCACCAGGCGCGCAGCCTGGTGATTGTTCAAATGCCCTTGCGCGCCACCCACCCGCAGCTTCAAGAAGGCCGGGTAGTGCCCGCGCGCCAGCAGGTCACGGCAGTGGTTAGCCTCGATCAACAAGGCATCCAGGCCTTGGTAGCGCTCCAGCAACAAGGCATCGTACGAGCCCAGGTCGGTGAGCATGCCGAAACGCCGTCGGCCGTCGCTGAACACGTACTGCAACGGCTCGTAGGCGTCATGTTCGACGCGCGCCGCCGTCACCTCCAGGCCACCGATGCGCAGGCTGTCGCCACACGCGAGAAAACCGGCCACCTCCACCGGCTTGCGCAGGCCGCGCAAGGTCCCTTGGCTGAGGTAGACCGGTACATTGTAGCGCCGCGACAGCAACCCCACCCCATGCACGTGGTCGGCATGTTCGTGGGTGACCAGCACGGCGCTCAGCTGTGCTGCGCTAACCCCGAGCAGCGCCAGGCGCCGCTCGGTTTCACGCAGGGAAAACCCGCAATCGACCAAGATGAGCGTGTCACCACTGGCGATCAGCGTGCCGTTTCCCTGGCTGCCGCTTCCGAGTACCGCGAAGCGCACTTAACCCAGGTGGTCCTGAATGGCGCTCAGCACGCGGCGGGCGACATCGGCCGGAGCCACGGTGTTGATGTTTTTCTCGACCGTTACCTGGACGCTTTCACCGACCTTGCTCAGGCGCACCTGGTAGCGTTCGGCACGGGCTTCACGCTCTTCCTTGGACGGCGCACTGCCGAACAGGCGGCTGAAGAAGCCCGGCTCGTTCTGCTTGTCCTCAGGCTTTTCGGACAGGTTGATGTAGTACAGGCCCAAGCTGCGGTTGATGTCTTCGACACGCCACTCGCCACCTTGCTCCAAGGCGCGGCCTACGCTGGACCAGGCGCGATCCAGGTCGGCGCCCAGGTACAGCACCGGGTTGCCGCTGCCGTCTTCGCTCAGGCTGACGCGGCTCGGGGCATCGAAATCGCGTGCGGCCAACAGCGAGACCGACCCGCCCTTCTCGGCGCTGCGGTTCATGCTGGCAAGCATTTCGTCGACCAGCAGGGCATCAGCGCCGGTGTTGCTGGACGAGGACGGGAAACCAGGTTCGGCGGTGCTGCCGGCCGGGCGCTCGACGCTGACGATGTACACCTCGGAGGTGTTGCGTTGCACGCCGGGCTCCATGCGTACACGCACGCGCACTTCGCTGTCTGCGCTGCTGGCGGTGCTCGCCAGGCGCTGACCGAGTGACGCGGAGAGTTCGTCGAAACGCTGCCAGGTGGTGTTGAATTCGCCAGTCTGTGGGCGCTCTTCAGCAATGCGGAAGCCATTGTCTTCAAAGAACTGACGGGCTGCCGGCCAGACTTCGGCGGGCGAGCGCTGGGCCAGGACCCAACGGCTGTTGCCGCTGCGCTGCAGGCTGAAATCGCTGACTTCGGCACCCGCAGTCAGGGGCTGCGGGCGCGGTACTTCGAACTCGCCGGTGGCACGGTCATCAGCAACGTTACGCGGAATAGGCAACAGCGGGTCGAGGCGCTTGACGTTGCTGGCGTCCGGCGGCAGCTGCATCGGCGCAGTCGGATGCGCCTGCAGGTAATCGCTGCCGCGGTCGCGGAAATAACCCTCGTCGCCCCACAGCCAGCCGCAACCGCTGGTGCTGGAAATGATCAGGGCAAGGGCGGAAAGACCAGCCAGTCGCTTCATGCGGTGTACTTCCTCGATTAAACCAGTACGCCGGACTGGCGCAAGGCAGTACGGACTTTTTCGTGACAGCCTTCGCTCAGCCAGGTCAGCGGCAGGCGAATGCCCTTGTGCATCAGGCCCATTTCAACGAGCGCCCACTTCACCGGAATCGGGTTGGCTTCGCAGAACAGGTCTTTGTGCAGCGGCATGAGTTTTTCGTTGATCGCGCGGGCCTTCTCGGCATTGCCCTCAAGGGCGGCCTCGCACAGATCGGCCATTTCGCGCGGGGCGACGTTGGCGGTCACGGAGATGTTGCCCTTGCCGCCCAGCAGGATCAGCTCGACAGCGGTCGGGTCGTCGCCGGACATGACGATGAAGTCCTTGCTGACGCCATCGAGGATGGCTTTGGCGCGGGCCAGGTCGCCGGTGGCTTCTTTGATGCCGATGATGTTCGGCACGGTCGACAGGCGGATCACGGTCTCGGCCTGCATGTCGCACGAAGTGCGGCCGGGCACGTTGTAGAGGATCTGCGGGATGTCGACGGCTTCAGCGATGTGCTTGAAGTGCTGGTACAAGCCTTCCTGGGTCGGCTTGTTGTAGTACGGCACGACCAGCAGGCAGGCATCGGCGCCAGCGTTTTTAGCGTTCTGGGTCAGGTGCACGGCTTCCGACGTGGAGTTGGCGCCGGTGCCCGCGATGACCGGGATGCGGCCATTGACACGTTTGACAACAAATTCGATGACCTCGATGTGTTCTTCAACAGTCAGGGTGGCCGACTCGCCGGTGGTGCCGACGGCGACGATCGCATGAGTGCCGTTTTCCAGGTGGAAGTCTACAAGTTTGCCGAGGCTGTCCCAGTCAAGACGCCCTTGTGCATCCATGGGAGTGACCAATGCCACCATACTGCCCGCAATCATGTAACTGCTCCTGCCGGAAAAAGAGAGCGGTAATGGTACTGGGGGCATCGGCCTTGCACAAGCGAAGCAGGCGGGCGGAGCATTCCCCTCGGCGGCTTATTTCGCTACCCTTGGCCCTTTGATCGGTGCAGCGCGGCCCGCCGGGCCGTCGACCTTGCTCCCCGCCGGCGTCCACGACCTCGCATGCGAGCCCCGGGCCCTGCCGACTGGAGGCTTTTGCCTGTCCTGCACCGACCGCTCATCGCTTTAGGAATGCTGCATGTCCACCCCCACCGTCCGCGAACAATTCCTTGTCATCAGTGCCCTGGGCCCAAACCCCATGGAACTGGCCAACGTCCTCAGCCGCGCTGCCTTCGAAAACCGCTGCGCGGTCGTCACTTCGCGCTTGAGCCGCCATGGCGAGACCAGCGCCCTGGTGCTGCAGGTCGGTGGCAGCTGGGACGCCCTGGCGCGTCTTGAAGCTTCCCTGCCGGGCCTGGGCAAAAAGCACGGCCTGACCCTCGATGTGGTGCGCAGCGCCGACCAGGAGGTGCGCCCGCAGGCGCTGCCTTACGTGGCCTATGTCAGTGCGGCCTACCGCCCGGACATCATCAATGAGCTGTGCCAGTTCTTCCTCGACCACCGCGTCGAGCTCGAAGCCATGACCTGCGACACCTACCTGGCGCCACAAACCGGCAGCAGCATGCTCAACGCCCAGTTCACCGTGATCCTGCCCGCCGGCACCCAGATCAGCTGGCTGCGTGACCAGTTCCTGGACTTTGCCGATGCCTTGAACCTGGATGCGCTGATCGAGCCTTGGCGCCCACAGAACCCCGTGTAAGGAAGCCCCTATGGCCGTAGCACTCGACCAACCCGTTGCCGATTTCCAGGCCCAGGCCACCAGCGGCCAGACGGTCAGCCTCGCCGAGCTCAAGGGCCGCCAGGTGGTGGTGTACTTCTACCCGAAGGACAGCACCCCGGGCTGCACCACCGAAGGCCAGGGTTTCCGCGACCAGCATGACGCCTTCGCCGCAGCCAACACCGTGGTGTTCGGCGTGTCGCGCGATGGCATCAAGTCGCATGAGAACTTCAAGGCCAAGCAAGGCTTCCCGTTCGAGCTGATCAGCGACAAGGACGAGGCCCTGTGCCAGCTGTTCGACGTGATCAAGCTGAAGAAGCTGTATGGCAAGGAATACATGGGTGTGGACCGCAGCACCTTCCTGATCGACAAGGACGGTGTGCTGCGCCAGGAATGGCGTGGGGTGAAGGTACCCGGGCATGTGGATGCCGTTTTGGCGGCGGCCCAGGCTTTGAACAAGGCTTGAGATTGGTTGGGGCCGCTTCGCGCCCCATTCGCAGCACAAGGCTGCTCCTACAACAGCAGCGTTAACCCTTGTAGGAGCAGCCTTGTGCTGCGAATGGGCCGCAAAGCGGCCCCCATGTCATTCAGAGCAGTGGCGAAACACTCGGCTCCTGCCGCGGCCAGGCATCCAGCACGGCCTTGAACAGCGTCGCCAGCGGGATCGCGAAGAAGATCCCCCAAAAGCCCCAGAGCCCACCAAACAACAACACCGCGCAGATGATCGCCACCGGGTGCAGGCTGACCGCCTCGGAAAACAGCAGCGGCACCAGCACGTTGCCATCCAGTGCCTGAATGATCGCGTACACCGTCATCAGGTAGATGAACTGGTCCCCCCAGCCCCATTGGAACAAGGCAATCAGCGTCACGGGCACGGTGACCACCACCGCGCCCACATAAGGCACCACCACCGACAAGCCCACCAGCAGCGCCAGCAGCGCGGCATAGTTGAGCCCCAGGCTGATGAAGGCGATGTAGGTGGCAATCCCGCAGATCAGGATCTCGATACCCTTGCCACGGATGTAGTTGGCAATCTGCCGGTTCATCTCGCTGCCCACCCGGTTCAACAGGGTGCGCTGGCGTGGCAGATAACCACTGACCCAGCGGGCGATCATTTCCCGGTCCTTGAGG
Organism: Pseudomonas sp. SWRI50; assembly: GCF_014269095.1. NCBI lineage: Bacteria > Pseudomonadati > Pseudomonadota > Gammaproteobacteria > Pseudomonadales > Pseudomonadaceae > Pseudomonas > Pseudomonas sp. SWRI50. The sequence continues at coordinate 79,231 of NZ_JABWRW010000013.1, forward strand.
AAGAAGAACACCAGGATCGGCACCAGCACCAGGTAGATCATGGCGTTGACCAGCAGCGGCAGGCTCGACAGCGAGAAGGTCAGCGCCCATTGGCCGAACTTGCCGATTTCACCGCGCACCGACTCGATAGCTCGCAACACCTGCTCATCCGACACCAGGTGTGGGTAGCGCTCAGGCAGCAGCAACAACAGCGACTGCCACTTGCCGAGCATGCCGGGCAACTCGTTGAACAGGGTGATCAGCTGATGCCAGAGCAACGGCACCAGCACCAGCAGGATGACCGCCAACGCCCCCATGAACAGCGCGAACACCACCGCCACCGCCAGCCGAGTAGGCACGCGCAGACGCTCCAAGGCGTTGACCAGGCCTTGCATCAGGAACGCCAGGACCATCCCCGCCAACACCGGCGCGAGCATGCCGCCCAGGGTCAGTACTGCGGTAAACGCCAGAAAAAGCAGGACCGCCAGCACCACCGCTTCTTCATCGGAGAAGTAGCGCTGCATCCAGTCGCGAAGCACTTTGAACATTGACGATCCTTGGTTAAGACTCAGGCCTTGCGCAGCCAGTAGGTGTAGGTACCGGCCTCGGCCGTTTCGTGCAGCAGCGTATGACCGGCCAGCTTGGCAAAAGTGCGGAAGTCACGTTGCGAGCCGGCATCGGTGGCAATCACCTTGAGCACCCCGCCACTGGCCAGGCGGTTGAGTTCCATCTTCGCCTTCAGCAGTGGCAGGGGGCAGTTCAGCCCGCTGGCGTCGAGTTCGGCGTCGCAGGTCAGGGTGTCACTCATCAGGGGTTCTCCACACGCGGGTAGACGTCTTTGGTAACAGACCCGCTAGGATACCGCCACTGGTCGCCAACGTGTGAGCGGGCTACAGTAGAGGCCTTTGACCCGACGCGAGCTTCGTGCATGAATCTACTGCGCCCTACCCTGTTGACGCTGGCCTGCCTGATGGCCCTTCCCGGCCATGCTGACGACCTGCCATCACTGGGTGATGCCAGCTCTGCGATCGTCTCGCCGCAGCAGGAACACCAGCTCGGCCGCGCCTGGCTCAGCCTGTTGCGTGGCCAGGTCAACCAGCTGAACGACCCGCAGCTCAAAGACTACGTCGAAACCAGCGTGTACCGCCTGGCAGAAACCAGCCAGTTGCAGGACCGACGCCTGGAATTCATCCTGATCGACAGCCGCGAGCTCAACGCATTCGCCGCCCCTGGGGGCATCGTCGGGGTCAACGGCGGCCTGTTCCTCAATGCCCAGACCGAGGGCGAATACGCCTCGGTACTGGCGCACGAACTGGCGCACTTGTCGCAGCGCCACTTTGCCCGTGGCGTCGAAGCCCAGCAACGCATGCAACTGCCCATGATGGCAGCGCTGCTGGCTGGCATCGTGCTGGCGGCCGGGGGCGCTGGCGACGCTGGCATCGGCATGATTGCCGGCACCCAGGCGGCGGCGATCCAAGAGCAGCGGCGCTTTTCGCGGCAGAACGAGCAGGAAGCCGACCGCGTCGGTATCCAGAACCTGGAAAAGGCCGGCTACGACCCGCGCAACATGCCGAGCATGTTCGAGCGCCTGGCGCGTCAGTACCGCTACGATGCCAAGCCGCCAGAATTCCTGCTGACTCACCCGGTTACCGAGTCGCGTGTTGCCGACACCCGCAACCGCGCCGAACAGGCGCCCAAGGGCGGCATCGAAGACACCCAGCGCTACCAGTTGATCCGCGCCCGCGTGGCCCTCACCTACGAAGGCACCCCAGGCCTTGCCGCCAAGCGCTTCCGCGCCCAGCTGGATGAAGACCCCAAGCTGGACGCCGCACGCTATGGCCTGGCCCTGGCGCAGATCAAGGGCGGCCAGCTCAACGAAGCCCGCGAACTGCTCAAGCCGTTGCTGGCCAAAGCGCCCAACGACATTACCTATAACCTCGCGCAGATCGACCTGGACATCACCAACAACCGCCTCGCTGACGCCCAGCAGCGTGCCGAGCGCATGCAGGGGCTGTACCCGGGCAACTACCCGCTGAAACAGGTGCGGGCCGACCTGCTGGTGAAGCAGAACAAGCCAGCTGAAGCGGAAAAAGTACTGAACGACCTGCTCAAGAGCCGGCCGGACGATCCGGATGTGTGGTACGACGTTGCCGAAGTGCGGGGGTTGTCGGGTAATACCATCGGCTTGCACCGGGCGCGTGCCGAGTACTTCACCTTGGTCGGTGACTTCGACCAGGCTATCCAGCAGCTGGATTACGCCAAGCGTCGTGCGGGGAGCAACTTCCCGCTGGCGTCACAGATTGATCAGCGCCAGCGCGAGGTCATGGAGCAGCAGCGGATGGTCAGGGAGATGATGGGGCGCTGAGTTTTTCGGGAGCGCTTTGCGCTCCATTCGCAGCACAAGGCTGCTCCTACAGGAGATCGCATTCCCCTGTAGGGGCAGTGTTGTGCTGCGAATGGGCCGCAGAGCGGCCCCAGCATTTTCAGGCGTTACCCGAAAGCTTCAAGCGCGCCGCCTGGGTGAAATCCAGCATGCGGTTAAGCGGTTTGATCGCCTTGGGCACCAACGCCGGGTCAACAAAAATCTCGTTGCTGCCCGTGCGCAAGCATTCCAACACCCGCTCCAGCGTGTTCATCGCCATCCACGGGCAGTGCGCGCAGCTGCGGCACGCAGCACCGTTACCGGCAGTCGGGGCCTCGACGAATTCCTTGTCCGGGCACAGCTGCTGCATCTTGTAGAAGATGCCGCGGTCGGTCGCGACGATGAAGGTCTTGTTCGGCAGGGTCTGCGCGGCTTTGATCAACTGGCTGGTGGAGCCAACCGCGTCAGCCAGGTCGATCACCGATTCTGGCGATTCGGGGTGGACCAGAATTGCGGCATCCGGGTAAAGCGCCTTCATGTCGGCCAACTGACGCGACTTGAACTCTTCGTGGACGATGCACGCACCGTCCCACAGCAGCATGTCGGCACCGGTCTGCTTCTGGATGTAACGGCCCAGGTGCTGGTCCGGGCCCCAGATGATGGTCTCGCCGTTGTCCATCAGGCTTTCGACGATCTCCAGTGCGCAGCTCGAGGTCACCACCCAATCGGCACGGGCCTTCACGGCCGCCGAGGTATTGGCATACACCACCACGGTGCGTTCCGGGTGCTGGTCGCAGAAGGCCGAAAACGCTTCGACCGGGCAACCCAGGTCGAGGGAGCAGGTGGCTTCAAGGGTGGGCATCAGCACGCGTTTTTCGGGGGTGAGAATTTTTGCCGTCTCACCCATGAAGCGCACGCCGGCGACGACCACGGTTTCGGCGGGGTGGTTCTTGCCGAAGCGGGCCATTTCCAGCGAGTCGGATACGCAGCCGCCGGTTTCTTCGGCCAGCGCCTGGATCACCGGGTCGCAGTAGTAATGGGCGACCAGCACGGCGTTCTGGGCCTTGAGCTCGGCAGCGATGGCCGCACGGTATTCGGCCTCCTGCTCGGCTGTCAGCGGGTTGAGCTGTTTGGCGTCGAGGTGGGCCTGAACCAACAGGCGTTCGGAAATCTGGGTCATGATCGCTGGACCTGCAAGCGCGTGCGCGCATCAAATCGAGTGTATCACCCGGCCCTGGCAGATCGGCTAAGGGCGCCGGACGGCGCGCAGGCCATCACGGCCCTCTGCGGGCGCGGATTATTATCGGACGCCGAAGGCTACAGACAATCGAGGGAATTCAAAAGGGGTTTTTATGCAGCCTGCCCCGGCGAACGAGCCGGGGCAGGCTTAGCGAATCAACCTTGCGGCTGCAAGGCGGCAAGACGCATGGACATCAGCATGGCGAACTCCTCTACGGTCATCCTCTGGCCATTGAAGTCGACCATGCCATCGGCATAGTGCAGGCGGGTCACCACGTCGTTGCCCTGCACCGTGGCCATGCCGCTCTGCAGCGCCATCATGCCAACCATTTCACCTGCCTGGCTCGACTGCATGGCGATGGCCTGGGCATCGGTCTGCCCGTCCAAAAGCGCCTGCAAAGTTGCCAGGTCACCGATCATCGGCTTGGACAGCGACAGCGACGTCTTGACCTCGGTGATCAGTTGTTTGCTCAGCTGGTCGGGCGGCAGGTCGAAGGAGGCCGGGCTGGCGAAGTCCATTGCCAGGTTGAAGCGGCTCTCGCCGTTGGCGGTCTTGAACGACAGGTTTTCTACCGCGAGCTTGGGCTTGGAGGCCAGCAGCTGCTGCAGGTCAGCCTGGAACTTGGCCTTCTCGGCTTCGTCCATCTGGATCTGTGGCACTGCCTGGCCCGCTGCGGCCGCAGCCTCGAACTCCGGCAAGTGCGCCTGGTACCAGTGCGACAGCGCTTGCAGCGCCGGTGCGTTGACCGACTTGATGCTCACGGCCATCTGCGCATTGCCGACGGCGCGGCCGTCCCAGGTGATATCCGCCAGCGTGTAATCCGCGCGCCCACCGACGGTGTCCGGGCCGTCGAGGGCTTGCTGGGCTTTCTGCTCAAAGCCTTTGATCGACAGCACCTGCTGCTTGGGCCCCAAGGTCACCTTGGTTTCCGCCAGCGACAGGTCGACCTTACCGACATAGATCGCATCATGCTGGGTGGCGGCCAGGTCGCCGTCGACCTTCAAGCCCTTCAGCTCGAAGGTGGCAGGCGGCTGATCGTCGTGCACCCACTTCATTTCGAAGCGCTCGGCGCTGCCCTGGAATTTCGTCGCCTTGCCTTCGCGGTCGCCGCTGAGCTGCAACTGCATGCCCGAGAACGCGAGGCTGTTGCCGTCGGTTTCGTTGACCTTGAGCGGGGCCAGCAGGACCGTACTGTCGACGTTGCCGCCGTAGCCTAGGCTAGTCTGCGCGCTGACCGGCGCCTGTTCGCCCGCTGCCGCGAACCAGGGGGCGGTGAAATCGTCCTTCTGCAGGGTGCTGTTGCTGACAGCCAGCACGGGCATCAGCTTCAGTGCCTTGACCCGCGACCACGGGAATGGGCCGTGCTCGATCTGGTCGGTCATGCCTACATCGAAACTGACCACTTCGTCGTCGCCCAGGTTGATGTCCTTGGCCTTGAGCCGGTACTGGGCGGTACTGCTGAAGAAGTGCCGATCCAGCGAGACCAGTTCGACGGTCAGGCTGCCACCGACGCCCACCAGGGCTTTTTTCAGTTCGGCGTTGCTGCGGTTGACGGAATATTCCAGCTCCGCAGGCAAGCGCTCGCCGGTGTACCAGGCGCCAGCGGTGGTTGCGACGGCAATGGCAATGGCCAGGCCGGTAAGGATGCCTACTGATTTCTTCATGAATAGAACCGAATGCTGTCCATAAGGGCTTACACGTGGCCAAGGTGCCACGCAAGGCCTGAAGAATATCACCGCAGCCACGGCCAGGTGGTGGCCGAAACCGAGAAATCCCGCGTTTAGGATCCGTCTGATAGGCCCATAGGCAACATCCTATTTGTTCATTTTTACGAACATCTAAATCGATCAAAAGAGCAAAAAAACGCGCACAAACTGAACAAAACCCCATTGAAATCGATAAATGTTTCAGTTTGGCAACATCTTGTCATGTTTAACTTGACACCAACCTACCCATCGTTTTTTATTTTCACCACTTGCACCGCGCCCACCCCACAAAGAACAACCGGCGCCTCGCACGCGCCTCCCTCTGCTCCGAACAATAAAGGTGAACAACATGGAGCCCACCCGCTCGCCCTTGCCGCATGCGCAACTCACTGTGCCCGCCGTTCACGTCCAGCCGCAGGAGCCATGCCAGCATGCAGCCTGACCACAGCGCTTCCGGCGGCGACCAATTCCGCAAATCCCTGCGCCTCTGGCACGTGGTGATCATCGGCCTGGCCTACCTGACGCCGATGACCGTGTTCGACACCTTCGGCATTGTTTCCGGCATCACCGCCGGGCACGTGCCCAGCGCCTACATCCTGGCGCTGGCCGGTATCCTGTTCACGGCGGTGAGCTACGGCACCCTGGTACGACGCTTCCCACAATCGGGCTCGGCCTATACCTACACCCAGCGCGCCATCAACCCGCACGTGGGCTTCCTGGTGGGCTGGTCATCGCTGCTGGACTACCTGCTGCTGCCCATGGTCAATGCCTTGCTGGCCAAGCTCTACCTGTCGGCCATGTTCCCAGAAGTGCCGGCGTGGGTCTGGGTGGCCGGGTTCGTCAGCCTGATCAGCCTGATCAACATGCGCAGCATCAACCTGGTGGCCCACTTCAACCTATTGTTCGTGGCGGTGCAGGTCGCGATCATTGCGGTGTTCATCTACCTCTGCGTGCGTGGCCTGGGCCACGGCGAAGGGCTGGGCACTACCTGGAGCCTGCTGCCGTTCGCCGACAACCAGACCCACCTCAGCGCCTTGGCCGCTGGTGCCACCATCCTGTGCTTCTCGTTCCTGGGCTTCGACGCAGTGACGTGCCTGTCGGAAGAAACCCGCGACCCGGGCAAGACCATCCCACGGGCCATCTTCCTGACCGCGCTGATCGGCGGGATGGTGTTCATCCTGGTGTCGTACTTCATCCAGGCCTACTTCCCGACCATGGCGCGCTTCCATGACCAGGAAGCCGCCCTGCCGGAGATCGCCCTGTACGTGGGCGGCAAGCTGTTCCAGTCCGTGTTCATCGCCTGCACCGTGATCAATACCATCGCCTCGGGCCTGGCCTCGCAGACCAGCGTCTCGCGCCTGCTGTACGTGATGGGCCGCGACAATGTAATCCCGGCCAGCATCTTTGCCCGCCTGCATTCACGCTACAAGACGCCGGTGATGAACATCGCCGTGGTCGGGCTGATTTCGCTGTCGGCGATTTTCTTCGACCTGGTCACCGCCACGTCGATCATCAACTTTGGCGCCCTGGTCGCGTTCAGCTTCGTCAACCTGTCGGTGATCAACCACTGCTACCTGCGCGAAGGCAACCGCAAAGGCTTGGCCAACAAGCTGAAGTACCTGGTACTGCCGACCATCGGCTTCTGCATCATCGTTTCGCTGTGGCTGGACCTGAACGAGCACTCCTTGATGTTCGGCGGGCTTTGGGCACTGCTCGGGGTGATCTACCTGGCCTGGCTGACCAAGGCCTTCAGGGTTGCGCCACCGAACTGCATTGCTGAATGACCCACGCTGCCGACAACGCCCGCGCCTGACCGCGGGCGTTGTCCTTGATCGAAAAGGAAAGCCCTCATGTCGCTGCGTCGCCTCTCCATCCAGTGGAAGATCACCCTGCTTGCCGGCTTGTGCCTGCTGGCCATCGTCGCACTGCTGGTCACCACCTCGCTGACCCAGGCCCGGCGCAGCGCGGCATTGGTCAGCCAGGCCAACTCGGAAATGCTCGACCACAGCGCGCGCCTGCGCCTGCAGGCGCACGCCGAAACCCAGGCGCTGCGTATCCAGCGCTACTTCATGGATGCCTATCAGCACGGTAATGGCTTCCGACGCCTGGTACAGGTGCTGAAGGCCCGCGGCGGCAACGACTTGCGTGGCGAGCTGACCCGCGAGGCGCGCGCCAGCCTGGCCAGCAACCCGGACGTGATCGGCCTGTACCTGGTGTTCCAGCCGGACGCGCTGGACCACCAGGACCGCCAGTTCGTCGCGCAGGAGGCCGTGGGCAGCAACGACAGCGGGCGCTTCTCGCTGTACTGGTCGCAGCCACGCCCAGGCACCCTGGAGCAAGAAGCCATGCCTGAGGCGATGCTCGCCGACACCCGCACCAGCACCAGCGGCAGCCCGCAGAACCGCTGGTTGACCTGCCCGCAAGAAACCGCGCGGACTTGCATGCTCGAGCCGTACCTCGACGAGGTCAACGGCCGCCAGGTGCTGATGACCAGCATTGCCCTGCCCCTGCTGGAAAACGGCAAGGTCGTCGGTGTGGTCGGCCTGGACATAGGCCTGGACAACCTGCAGCAGTTGAGCCTGAACGGCCGCCAGGAGCTGTTCGACGGCCAGGGCCAGGTCAGCATCGTCAGCCCGGCCGGCCTGCTGGCGGGCCACAGCCGCGACAGCAGCCAGCTCGGCAAGGCGCTGGACGCGGCGGTACCGAACGGCTTGCTGCGCGTTGCTCACCCGTTCAGCCCCATCCCCGACGCAGCGCCCTGGCAAGTGTTGCTGGAGTTGCCTGAAAGCGTGCTGCAAGCACCGGCCATGGCGCTCAACCAACGCCTGGATGCGCACAACCAAACCGCCAACCTCACCAGCCTGCTGATCGGCCTTGGCGCCGCTGTACTGGGCCTGGCACTGGTCTGGCTGACCGCACGCGGCGTGACGCGGCCAATCCTTGTCGTCGCCGGGCGCCTGAAAGACATCGCCAGCGGCGAAGGTGACCTCACGCGCCGCCTGGACTATGCCCGCGAGGACGAACTGGGCCAACTGACCGGCTGGTTCAACCGCTTTCTCGACAAACTCCAGCCGGTGATCGCCCAGGTCAAAGGCTCGCTGCAGGAAGCCCGTGGCACTGCCGACCAGTCCGCCGCCATCGCCAGCCAGACCAGTAGCGGCATGCAGCAACAGCACCGGGAAATCGAGCAGGTCGCCACCGCGGCCAACGAAATGAGCGCCACCGCGCTGGATGTAGCCCACAACGCCTCCCAAGCCGCCCAGGCGGCACGTGGCGCCGACCAGGCAAGCCGCGAAGGCCTGCAACTGATTGCCAGCACACGCCAGACCATCGACCGCCTGGCAGCCGACATGAACACCGCGATGGACGAGGCGCGCACCTTGGAAAGCCGCAGCGATCAGATCGGCTCGGTGTTGGAGGTGATCCGCGCGATTGCCGAGCAGACCAACCTGCTGGCGCTCAATGCCGCCATCGAAGCGGCCCGCGCCGGCGAGGCTGGCCGTGGCTTCGCCGTGGTCGCCGATGAAGTGCGCAGCCTGGCCCAGCGTACTCAGGTGTCGGTCGAGGAAATCCGCCAGGTCATCGAGGGCCTGCAGCAAGGCACCCAGGATGTGGTGGGCGCCATGCACGAGGGCCAGCGCCAGGCCCAGGCCAGCGCAACGCGCATGGAACAGGCGCTGCCGGCCCTGCAGCGTATCGGCGAGGCGGTGGCGGTGATCAGCGACATGAACCTGCAAATCGCGTCGGCAGCCGAGGAGCAAAGTGCGGTGGCCGAGGAAGTGAACCGTAACGTGGCAGGTATTCGTGATGTGACAGAATCGCTGGCTGGCCAGGCCGATGAATCGGCGCGGATCAGCCAGGCGCTGAACCGGCTGGCCAATCAGCAGCAAGCCTTGATGGAGCAGTTTCGCGTTTAGCCGGTACCGGCCTCTTCGCGGGCAAGCCCGCTCCCACAGGACCTGTGCAACCTTCGAAACTGCACTTTACCCTGTGGGAGCGGGCTTGCCCGCGAAAGGGCCAGCACAGGCAACCCACCTTTTGAAAGAGCTTTACCCATGCAAGCAACAAACAAAACCCCGTTCTTCGACATCACCAGCGAACAAGGCCTGCTACGCACCTCGATCGCCGTTACCCTGTTCATCGCCACCATCGGCATTGCCTTCGGCTTGGCCTCGGGCTCGTTCTCGATCATCTTCGACGGCGTTTACTCGCTGGTCGACGCCAGCATGAGCGGCCTGTCGCTGGTGGTGGTCAAGCTGATCACCTCTCACGCCACCAGCCTGCAGATGTCACGCAAGCTGCGTGAGCGCTTCACCATGGGCTTCTGGCACCTGGAACCCATGGTGCTAGCGCTCAATGGCATCCTGCTCAGCGGCGTGGCCATCTATGCGCTGATCAACGCCGTCAGCAGCGTGCTGCAAGGCGGGCGGCACCTGGAGTTCGGCATCGCCATGGTCTACGCGGTACTGACCGTGATCGCCTGCGTGACCATCGCAGTCGTCGAAGCCCGAGCCAATCGCAAGCTGGGGTCGGACTTCGTACGCATGGACGTCAAGGGTTGGGTGATGTCGGCAAGCATCACCGCCGCGTTGCTGATCGCTTTCTGCTTTGGCTATGCGGTACAGGGCACGCAGTGGGAATGGATGTCCCCGTACATCGACCCGGCGGTGCTGGCACTGGTCTGCCTGGTGATTATTCCACTGCCGCTGTCGGTGGTACGCCAGGCGTTTTCAGAGATATTCCTGGTGACGCCAGGGGACCTCAAACTGCATGTCGACGAAGTCGCCAAGGCCTTCGTTGCGCGCCACGGGCTGCAGTCGTACCGCGCCTATGTGGCCAAGGTAGGGCGCTCGCGGGAGATCGAGCTGTACTTCATCGTGCCTACCGGCATGGGCGCGAAAACCATCGATGAGTGGGATGCGCTGCGCAACGAGATCGGCGATGCCGTGGGCGGCGAAGGGCCGGACCGTTGGTTGACCGTGGTGTTTACCGGGGATCCGGAGTGGGCTGAGTAACCGGCAGTTCGCGCCAGAAACGACAAAGCCCGCTACCGTTGCCGGTAGCGGGCTTTGACTTACTGCATATGGTGGGTCGTGTAGGATTCGAACCTACGACCAATTGGTTAAAAGCCAACTGCTCTACCAACTGAGCTAACGACCCGTTGGATGGCGCGTATAATACTGATTTCTAACGAGAAATCAACACCTCGCCATAAAAAAAATCAAAAATAACGCGTTGGGTCGGTCACCCCGGCAGCCTTGAAGCCATCAGCACGCAGGCGGCAGCTGTCGCATTTGCCGCAAGCACGGCCTTGATCGTCGGCTTGGTAGCAGGAAACCGTCAAGCTGTAATCCACACCCCGGGCGATGCCCGCCTGAACGATCTGCGCCTTGCTCAAGTTCTGCAACGGTGCCTGGATGCGGAAGCCCTGCCCTTCGACACCCGCCTTGGTCGCCAGGTTGGCCATGCGCTCGAACGCTTCGACGAATTCGGGGCGGCAGTCCGGGTAACCGGAGTAATCCACGGCATTGACGCCGATGAAGATGTCACGCGCTTCGAGCACTTCCGCCCAGCCCAGGGCCAAGGACAGGAAAACGGTGTTGCGCGCCGGTACGTAGGTGACCGGGATGCCTTCACCTGGGGTTTCCGGCACGTCGATGCTGCTGTCGGTCAGGGCCGAGCCACCGATACCGTCCAGGCTCAGGCCAATGACCTTGTGCTCGACCACACCCAGGTCACGCGCCACACGGGCGGCAGCATCGAGCTCGGCCCGATGACGCTGGCCATAGTCGAAACTCATGGTGTAGCAGCTGTAGCCTTCGGCTTTGGCCATGGCCACCACCGTGGCCGAGTCCAGGCCACCGGACAGCAAGATTACCGCGCGTTTCTCAGTCATGTACTGCAACTCCTCAATCAACGTCCGGGTTCGTCGTTCCACAGCAACTTGTGCAGCTGCAACTGGAAACGTACGGGCAGGTTGTCGGCAACGATCCAGTCGGCCAGGTCACTTGCGCTCACCTGATGGTGGCTGGGCGAGAACAACACCTCGCCGGCACGCTCGGCCAGGTTGTACTGGATCAGCTTGGACACGGCCCAGTCATAATCCTCACGGGAGCAGATCACGAACTTGACCTGGTCGTTGCGGGTCAGGTGCTCGATGTTCTCATAGCGATTGCGGTGCGACTCCTCGGAGCCTGGGGTCTTCAGGTCGACCACACGGCTGACGCGGGTGTCGGTGCCGGAAATATCCAGGGCGCCACTGGTCTCGAGCGAGACCTCGTAGCCGGCATCGCACAGCTGCTGGAGCAAAGGCAAGGCATTGGGCTGGGCCAGCGGTTCGCCACCGGTGACACAGACGTAGCGCGGCTTGAAGCCGGCCACTTGTTCCATGATCGAATCGAGGGAGCGAATAGTGCCGCCAGTGAAGGCGTAGGCACTGTCGCAGTACTGACAGCGCAGGGGGCAACCGGTCAGGCGCACGAATACCGTGGGCAGCCCAGCCGTTCGTGTTTCACCCTGCAACGAGTAAAAGACTTCGGTGATGCGTAATGTGTCTTGCATGATCGCCACGGGCGTGACAGCTAAACAGGCTGTCCGCCTCCGTCAGGCACTGTCGCGGACTCGACATGGCGTTATCCGCAGCAGCGTGTTTAGGAAAAAGGGCACTGATTCTAACGAAAAAACCCGCGACTCGCGCGGGTTTCTTTTGAGAGGTGCTGCTTAGAGCTTCTGCAGGTCGCGCTGCGCCAGCTGTGCGGCAGAGGTGCCGGGGTACTGGGTGATGACCTGTTGCAGAATGCCTTTGACCTTGTCGGTGTGGCCCATGCGGCGCTCGACGTCGGCCAGCTTGTACAGCGAATCAGGCACCTTGCTGTGCTTGGGGTACTTCTGGCTCACCTGAGCGAAGGCCTGGCTGGCACCCGGCAGGTCGCCTTTGGCCAGGTTCACCTCACCCAGCCAGTACTGGGCATTGCCGGCGTACTGGCTGTTGGGGTACTTGCGCAGGAAGGCGTTGAACGCCTGGCTGGCCTTGTCGAAGTCCTTCTGCTTGATCAGATCGAAAGCAGCATCGTAGTAGAGCTTTTCTTTCGCCGGATCACCGGGCTCGCTGCTGGCGGCCGGTTGTTGTGCAGCAGCGCCAGCGGCGCCTGCTGCTGCACCGGCGGCGGCATTGGATGCGCCACCGGTAGCGGAATTGTCAGGGGTCGCGGCAGGCGCGGCACCACTGTTGATGCGACGGTCCAGATCCTGGTATCGCTCCAGGTTTTCCTGCTTCATGCGCGACACATCGTTTTGCAGCTCTTCGATGATGCCTTGCTGGCGGGAAAGCTGATCCTGCATCTGTTGCAGCTGCATGAACAGCTGGCCCTGTGCTGAGGCAGGGGTCGAAGCCCCTGCCCCGGCATAGGCGCCGCTCGTGCCATAACCCGCAGGTGGATACCCACCCGCGTTGTCATCTACTACAGGGACCTCAGCCCAGGCCGCGAGCGGCAGGCTGAGTGCGAGGACGGTTACAACACGGCGGCACATTCGCATAGGAACTTACTTACGCAGTTCTACGCGACGGTTCTGAGCCCAGGATTGCTCGTCGTTGCCAGTGGCAACCGGACGCTCTTCACCGTAGGAGACCAGTTCCAGCTGAGCAGGGGAAACGCCCTGCAGAACCAGGTAACGCTGAACGGCCTTGGCACGACGCTCACCCAGAGCCATGTTGTACTCGCGGGTACCGCGCTCGTCGGTGTTGCCTTCCAGAACAACGCGGTTGCCGTTGGACTTCAGGTCCTTGGCGTGAACGTCCAGAGCGCGCATGGCTTCTGGCTTCAGGTCCGAGCTGTCGTATTCGAAGTAGAAGGTGGTGATTGCGCGCAGGGCGGCTTCTTCGCTCAGGGAGCCGTCAACAGCGCCAGTGTTGGCACCGTAGCCAGCGTTCGGGTCAACAGCGCCTTCACCAGCGTTGTCACCGCCTTTCGAGGAGCAACCTACAGCTACAGCCATGGCCAGAGCCAGCGCAGCGAATTTACCAAACTTCAGCATTTCCATCGTGAAACTCCTAATGAAACCCCAGTGTGTTAAGCAAAACGTATTACGCCGCAATCAGTTCAGGAAAGGGGACCAGGACGGTTCTCTGACTTCGCCTTGAGCGGTAGGAAGTGGGAGCCTCACGCGGCCATTAAGCGACACGAGCATCAAGACTCCCCGGCCCTGCTGGCGGGTGGCGTAGATTAGCATGGTGCCGTTTGGCGCAACAGTGGGAGACTCATCAAGACTTGTTTCCGAGAGAATCTTTACACTTCCGCGTTGCAAGTCCTGTGCCGCCACTTTGAAGTTGGTGAAGCCCTGCTGACGGTGAATCATCACCAGCGTCTTTTCGTCCGCCGAAAGTTTCGGGTTGGCGTTGTAGTTACCCACGAAAGTTACGCGCTCGGCACCACCACCACTGACCGACTGCTTGTAGATCTGCGGCTTGCCGCCACGGTCGGAGGTGAAGTACAGGGTGTTGCCATCTTTGCCCCAGAACGGCTCGGTATTGATACCCGGGCCGGCAGTGACACGGCTGATCTGACGCGACGCCACGTTCATCACGTAGATGTCCGGGTTGCCATCTTTGGACAGCACGAACGCCAGGCGCGAACCATCCGGCGACCAGGCGGGCGCGCCGTTGAGGCCTTCGAAGTTGGTGACCTGCTCACGGCGACCGGTGTCGATGTGCTGAACGAAGATGCGCGGGCGCTTCTGCTCGAACGACACATAGGCAATGCGCTTGCCATCCGGTGCAAAGCGTGGCGACAGGATCGGCTCGCGCGATTGCAGCAGGGTCACTGCCCGGGCACCGTCGTAGTCCGAACGCTGCAGGGTGTAACGGGTGTTGTTGGTAGAGAAACGCTCGGCCGTCACGTACAGCATACGGGTCGAGAACGCACCCTTGATGCCGGTGAGCTTTTCGAACGACTGGTCGGCGATGTAGTGCGACATGTCACGCAACTGGTCGACGCTGCCCGCCACGCTACCGGTCAGCACTTGCTGCTCGGTGGCGACGTTGAACAGGGCGTACTGCACCTGCAGGCGACCGCCGGACGGCACGATGCTGCCGACCATGACGTACTGCGCGCCCAACGCTTTCCAGTCACGGAAGATGACTTCGCTGGCCTGGGAAGGCTGGCTGATCATGTTCTGACGCGGAATCGGCGAGTAGTAGCCGGAGTTGCGCAGGTCGTTGCCGATGATCTCGGCCATGTCTTCGGGCAGCACGCTGCCGCCCTGCAGACCGAACGGCACTACCGCGATGGGAGTGGCCCGGTCGCTGCCACTGGTGACCAGGATGTTCTTTTCATCTGCTACCGCCATGCCTGCTACGCAGCAGAGCATGACCAGCAGTCCTCTCAGACGTTTAATCACAACGCTAGATCCTCAGGTGTAAATGTCATCTTGAACGAACGATACTGATTGAAATCGCTCGGCTTCATACCCTGCATTTCGGTCAGACGACCGATGTTCTTCACTGCTGCCACCGCCGAACTGTCGAACGGACCGTCGCCACTGGAGCGCAGAACGCTGGCATTGGTGATGGTGCCATCTGGCAACATGTTGATCTGCAGGACCACCGTCATGCCCTTACGCGCGGAAGGCGGACGCGCCCAGCCTTCGGCCGCTCGCAAACGGATCAGGTCGTCGAAACTGCCGGCCACCTGGTCGCCTTGCTCGTCAGCCAGTGCCTGCTGCCGCTCTGTGGTGTCGGACAACAGCTCGGCCAGGGCCTGGGCTTTCTTGTCTTCCGCCGACTTGCGGGCCGCTTCCTGTGCCTTTTTCTTCTGGGCGTCTGCAGCGGCCTTTTTCTTGGCCTCTTCAGCTGCCTTCTTCTTCGCGTCCTCGGCCGCCGCTTTCTTCTTGGCGTCCTCGGCTGCTTTCTTCTTGGCCTCTTCGGCTGCCTTTTTCTTGGCGTCCTCGGCGGCTTGCTTTTTCGCTTCTTCGGCGGCCTCTTTCTTGGCCTCCTCGTCGGCTTTCTTCTTGGCCTCTTCCTCAGCCTTCTTCTTGGCGATGTCGGCCTGCTGTTTCTCGGCGGCCTTCTTCGCCTCCTCGGCTTTCTTGGCTTCGGCGGCTTTCTTGGCCTCGGTGGCCTTGGCAGCCTCCTCAGCCTTCTTGGCTTCAGCGGCTTCAGCCTTCTTGGCCTCGGCGGCTTCGCGAGCCTCTTCGGCCTTTTGAGCGGCGTCGGCTTTCTTTTGTTCCGCGGCCTTCACGGCCTCTTGCTCGACCTTCTTCTGTTCCAGCTGCTCGACTTCGGTCTGGCGCGAGGCGGTTTTCTTCGCTTCCCCGGCAATCTTCTGATTGGTCTGGGTAGTCGCCTGGCTCTTGGACTTCAGCTGATACAGGGTAGCCTGGACGATCGGCTTGGAAGGCGGCAGTTCAGGCGTCATGGCAAAACTGACGAACAGCATGCCGAACACCAGCACGTGCAGACCGATGGCCCAGACACTGGGCCAGAAGTAGCTTTCCGAGGCGGATGGCTCTCGCTGTTGCATCAGGGCGCCTCGGTAATCAGGCCAACGTTACCGACACCGGCCTTCTGCAACCCGCCCATGGCACCCATGACCGCGCCGTAGTCGACAGCCTTGTCGCCACGAATGAAGACCTGTGTCTGCTTGCCCTGGTCACGGCCGGCGGCAATGATCTTGGTCACTGCGTTGGTCATGTCGGGCAAGGTCATGGCCTTGTCCATCTGCTTGTCGGTATCGACTTCGCTGCCGAGGTTCCAGTAGTAGGTCTTGTCGGCCATGATGGAAATGGTGAGGATCTGGACGTTGTTGTCCTGCGGCAAGGCTTCACTGGAAACCTTGGGCAGGTCGACCTTCACGCCCTGGTTGAGCATTGGGGCCGTCACCATGAAGATGACCAGCAGCACCAGCATCACGTCGATGTAGGGCACCACGTTCATCTCGGCGACCGGCTTGCGTTTGTGGCGAACTCGGGCCATGGGCTTCTACCTGATTACTCTTCGCTGGTGTGCACTTTGCGGTGCAGGATCGCCTGGAACTCGTCGGCGAAGGTGTAGTAACGACCGATCAGCACTTCGCTGCGCGCGGCGAAACGGTTGTACGCGATAACGGCTGGGATTGCTGCGAACAGGCCGATCGCCGTGGCGATCAACGCTTCGGCAATACCGGGGGCAACCGTGGCCAGGGTGGCTTGCTGGGCGCTGGCCAGGCCGCGGAAGGAGTTCATGATGCCCCATACGGTACCGAACAGGCCGATGTATGGGCTGGTCGAACCGACAGTGGCGAGGAACGGCAGGCTCTGCTCGAGCTTTTCTTCCTCACGCGAGATGGCCACGCGCATGGCTCGGCCAACGCCTTCCATGACCGCATCCGGGTCTACACCCGGCTGCTGACGCAGGCGCGAGAACTCTTTGAAGCCTGCACGGAAGACCTGCTCCACACCCGAATCCGGGTCTGGGTTGCTGCCGGCCTGACGGTACAGCTTGGACAGGTCGATACCCGACCAGAAACGCTCCTCGAAGGCATCCAGCGCTCGACGACCGGCGCGCAGCATGGTGCTGCGCTGGAAGATCATGATCCATGAGGTGACCGAGGCGGCCACAAGGATCAGCATTACCAGCTGTACTACCACGCTGGCATTGCTGACCAGACTCCACATGGAGGTATGGTCGACGACGTTAGCTTCCACGCTTATTCTCCTGCATTCGATTGAGTACCCGAGCCGTCCGCCATAAAGGCGTCGCGCAGCTTGGGGGGTATGGCTCGGGGTTTGAAAGTGTCGGCGCGCACGGCGGCCACCAGGAACTGCCCCTCGCAGAGCAGCGTTTCATCCTTTTCCCGCCAGACCTGCTGCACGAAGCGCAGGCTGGCACGATTGAGTTCAAGTACTTGCGCGGTCACCCGCAGTTCATCGTCCAACCGCGCCGGCGCGTGGTAGCGCGCCTCGCTGGAATGGACCACGAACAGCAGGTTCTCCCCGGCCAACTGCAACTGGGAAAAGCCCAGGTGCCGCAGCCGCTCGGTACGCGCGCGCTCCATGAATTTCAGGTAGTTGACGTAATACACCACGCCGCCCGCATCGGTGTCTTCGTAGTAGACGCGACAACGGTGGGCGAACGGTTCGAGCTGATTTTGCGCGCGCATACTCTAGTGCTTACTCCTCAGCTTGCCAATCCGCTGCGGCAACTGTTTTTTCTCATTAATGTCTTATTGCCAGCGCGCCGAGGGCATGCCAGCGGTAGGACCACAAAAAGCCGGTTTTGATCTGTCATTCATCGCCTGGCTCGGAAAAATCACCACCCTCCCCCAAACGCCCAGGAACATTCAGGCCAAAGTGCAGGTAGGCATGCCGGGTGACCACACGGCCGCGCGGCGTACGCATGATGTAACCCTGCTGGATCAGGTAGGGTTCAAGCACGTCTTCGATGGTATGACGCTCTTCACTGATGGCGGCGGCGAGGTTGTCTACCCCCACCGGGCCACCGTCGAACTTCTCGATCATGGTCAACAGCAGGCGGCGGTCGGAATGGTCGAAACCACGCTCGTCGACGTCCAGCAGGTTCAGCGCCAGGTCGGCCACAGCCTTGGTGATCTGGCCCTTGCCGCGCACTTCGGCATAGTCGCGCACACGGCGCAGCAGGCGGTTGGCGATACGCGGCGTGCCACGGGCACGGCGGGCAATCTCGAAGGCGCCCTGGTCTTCGATGACCAGGCCCAGAATGCCAGCGGAGCGGCTGACGATGGTTGCCAGGTCCTTGTCGCTGTAAAACTCCAGGCGCTGGACGATGCCGAAGCGGTCACGCAAAGGGTTGGTCAGCATGCCGGCGCGGGTGGTGGCACCCACCAAGGTGAACGGCGGCAAGTCGAGCTTGATCGAGCGGGCTGCGGGCCCTTCGCCGATCATGATGTCGAGCTGGAAGTCTTCCATCGCGGGGTAGAGCACTTCTTCGACCACCGGTGAAAGCCGGTGAATTTCGTCGATGAACAGCACATCATGGGGTTCGAGGTTGGTCAGCATCGCCGCCAGGTCACCCGGGCGCTCGAGGATCGGCCCCGAGGTGCTCTTGACCGAAACGCCCATCTCGTGAGCGATGATGTTGGCCAAGGTGGTCTTACCCAAGCCGGGCGGGCCAAAGATCAAGGTATGGTCGAGTGATTCGCTGCGACCGCGGGCCGCCTGAATGAACAGCGACATTTGCTCACGCACCACCGGCTGCCCGATGTATTCGTCCAGGCGCAGGGGGCGGATCGCGCGGTCCTGGACCTCTTCGCGGTCACGCCCACTGGCGGCGATCAGACGGTCGGCTTCGATCACTTGGTAATCATCCCTTTAAGGCTGGCGCGGATCAGCTCTTCACTGCTCAGGCCTGCCTTGTCCTTGATGGCGGACACTGCCTTGCTGGCTTCCTGCGGCTTGTAGCCCAGGGAAACCAGTGCACTGACGGCATCGGCCTCGGCCGTGGAGGCACTGCTGACCGGCACCGGCCCGTCCGACACCAGGGTGAACATGGCCGGTGAAGTTTCCCAGGCCTTGAAGCGGTCCTTGAGTTCGACCAGCAAACGCTCGGCGGTCTTCTTGCCGACACCGGGTACGCGCACCAGGGCCGAGGTGTCCTGTGCCTGCACGCAGCGCACCAGCTCGTCGGCTTCCAGGCCCGACATCAAGGCCAGCGCCAGCTTCGGCCCAACACCATTGAGGCGAATGAGTTCGCGGAACAGTTCACGCTCGCGCTTTTCGTGGAACCCGTAGAGCAGGTGCGCGTCTTCGCGCACCACCAGGTGGGTATGCACGGTAACCGTTTCGCCGACCTTGGGCAGGCGATACAGGGTGGTCATGGGCACTTCCAGCTCATAGCCCACGCCATTGACGTCGATAATCAGGTGTGGCGGTTGCTTTTCCGCCAGGGTGCCGCGCAAACGTCCAATCACGTTCCGATCCTTCCTCTTGGGGAGCCGATCAAAGACCGCTCAACCCTATCAGCAAATGCCTCAGGTGAACGCTTCACCTGAACAAAATGTGTATCACCGCATGAAGCGACTACAGACGCAAGCGCCCGCCGCGACGCCGTGCCGTGGCCAGGCCGTGCGGTACCAGGCTGGAGCGGGTGTGGGCATGGCACAGGGCGATGGCCAGGGCGTCGGAGGCGTCGATCTGCGGCTTCTTCGTGAGTTTGAGCAGGTGCATGACCATCATCATCACTTGCTCCTTGTTGGCCCCACCCGTACCCGCCACGGCCTGCTTGACCTGGGTGGCACTGTATTCGGCGATTTCCAGGCCGGCCTCGGCGGCGGCGACGATTGCCGCACCGCGGGCCTGGCCGAGCTTGAGCGCCGAGTCGGGGTTGCGGGCCATGAACACCCGTTCGATGCCCATGGTCACCGGCTCGTGCAGCTTGATGATCTCACTGACACCGCGAAAGACAATCTGCAGACGTTCGTGCAACTCACCACTGCCCGTGCGGATACAACCCGACGCCACGTACTCGCAACCACGGGTGGTCTGGCGCACAACGCCATACCCGGTGATGCGCGAGCCGGGGTCGATACCAAGAATCAGAGTCATAACGCCTGCAATGTTGTTGCAATCAGTAGTGGCCATTCGCGGGCAAGCCCGCTCCCACAGGAACCGTGCGGTAGCTGTGGGAGCGGGCTTGCCCGCGAATGGCCGCAAAGGCCAAAGGAAAACCTTAGCCGAGTTTTTCCATGATCTCGTCGGAAATCTGCGCATTGGAATAGACGTTCTGCACATCATCCAGGTCTTCAAGCATGTCGATCAGCTTGATCACCTTCTCCGCACCTTCCTGATCCAGTTCGGCACTGGTGGTCGGCTGCATGACGATTTCGGCGTCATCGGCCTTGAAGCCAGCCTCTTCCAGGGCATTACGCACGGCATAGAAGCTGTTGAACGAGGTGAAGACGTCGAACGAACCATCGTCATTGGCGACGACGTCGTCGGCATCGGCCTCCATCGCGGCTTCCATCAAGGCGTCTTCATCAACGCCCGGCGCGAAGCTGATCTGGCCCTTGCGCTCGAACAGGTAAGCCACCGAACCGTCGGTACCGAGGTTGCCGCCACACTTGGTGAAGGCATGACGCACGGCAGCCGCGGTACGGTTGCGGTTGTCGGTCATGGCCTCGACCATGATCGCCACGCCACCTGGGCCGTAACCCTCGTAGCTGAGCTCTTCGACGTTGTCGCTTTCGTTGGTGCCAGCACCACGGGCCACGGCACGGTCGATGATATCGCGGCTCATGTTGGCGCCGAGCGCCTTGTCCAGGGCCAGGCGCAGACGCGGGTTGGACGCCGGGTCACCACCGCCTTGCTTGGCGGCAACGGTCAGCTCGCGAATCCACTTGGTGAAGATCTTGCCTCTCTTGGCATCCTGGCGCTCTTTGCGGTGCTTGATGTTCGCCCACTTGGAATGACCAGCCATAACGACTCCAAATTCTTTGAAACACAAACAGTTGCGCCCCTGACGGGGCGCAACGACAAAAATACCTGCGCCGTAACGCAAAGGCGCATCCATCTGGATGCGCCGGGGGCCCGCTTACTCGACCTTGGTCTGTTCGCGCAGGCGGATGTGCAGCTCGCGCAAGGCCTTGGCGTCGACCATGCCTGGGGCTTGGGTCATGACGCAGGCAGCGCTCTGGGTTTTCGGGAAGGCGATCACTTCACGGATCGACTGGGCGCCGGTCATCAGCATGACCAGGCGGTCCAGGCCGAAGGCCAGGCCACCGTGAGGCGGTGCACCGAACTTCAGGGCGTCGAGCAGGAAGCCAAACTTCTCTTCCTGTTCCGCCGCTTCGATACCCAGCAGACGGAACACCGCCTGTTGCATCTCTTTGCGGTGGATACGGATCGAACCGCCACCCAGCTCAGTACCGTTCAGGACCATGTCGTAGGCACGGGATAGGGCTGTGGCCGGGTTGGCCTCGAGCTCTTCTGGCGAGCACTTCGGCGCGGTGAACGGGTGGTGCAGCGCGGTAAAGCTGCCGTCTTCGTTCTCTTCGAACATCGGGAAGTCGACGACCCACATCGGTGCCCACTCGCAGGTGTGCAGGTTGAAGTCGTTGCCGACCTTGATGCGCAGTGCGCCCAGGGCCTCGCTGACGATCTTGAACTTGTCGGCACCGAAGAAGACGATGTCGCCATCGACCGCGCCAACGCGATCGAGGATCACGTTCAGGTTAGCCTCAGGGATGTTCTTGACGATCGGCGACTGCAGGCCTTCAACACCTTTGGCGCGCTCGTTGACCTTGATGTACGCCAGGCCTTTGGCACCGTAGATGCCGACGAACTTGGTGTACTCGTCGATCTTGCTGCGCGGCATGCTGGCGGCGCCTGGCACGCGCAGGGCGGTAACGCGGCACTTCGGATCGTTGGCCGGGCCGGCGAATACCTTGAAGTCGACATCCTTGAGCTGATCGGCAACGTCGACCAGCTCCAGCGGGTTACGCAGGTCTGGCTTGTCGGAACCGTAACGGCGCATGGCTTCTTCGAAGGTCATGTGCGGGAATTCACCGAACTCCAGGTCCAGGACTTCCTTGAACAGCTTGCGGATCATGCTCTCGGTGAGGCCCATGATCTCGGACTCATCGAGGAAGCTGGTCTCGATGTCGATCTGGGTGAATTCCGGCTGGCGGTCAGCACGCAGGTCTTCGTCACGGAAGCACTTGGCGATCTGGTAGTAGCGGTCGAAACCGGCCACCATCAGCAGCTGCTTGAACAGCTGAGGCGACTGCGGCAGGGCGAAGAAGCTGCCTGCGTGGGTACGGCTCGGTACCAGGTAGTCGCGCGCGCCTTCTGGCGTGGCACGGGTGAGGATCGGCGTCTCGACGTCGAGGAAGCCGTTCTCGTCGAGGAAGCGACGGATGCTGCTGGTGATACGCGAACGCAGGCGCAGCTTGTCGGCCATTTCCGGGCGACGCAGGTCGATGAAGCGGTAGCGCAGGCGGGTTTCCTCGCCAACGTCGGAGTATTCGTTGAGCGGGAACGGCGGCGTTTCAGCCTCGTTGAGCACTTGCAGCTCGTAGCCCAGGACTTCGATGCCACCGGAAGCCATGTTCGGGTTGACCGCGCCTTCCGGACGGCGGCGTACCTTGCCGGTGATCTGCACGACGTATTCGCTGCGCACACGGTCGGCGGCGGCGAAGGTTTCGGCGCGATCGGGGTCGAATACGACCTGGGCCATGCCCTCGCGGTCACGGATGTCGAGGAAGATCACCCCGCCGTGGTCGCGGCGACGATGGACCCAGCCGCAAAGGGTGACTTCCTGGCCGTCCAGGCTCTCGTTCAGTTGGCCGCAATAATGGCTGCGCATCATGATGGTGGTTTCGCTTCTCGTGATTCGTGTATTCGGTGGAGGCCTTGGCCGCCCAGAGGGCTAATACTGCAAGACCCGGTCACAGCATTCAACTCAGTCGGCTTTGTCGCCGCCTGCAAGGTTCTTTTTGGCCCCGGTCTTGAAGTCGGTTTCGTACCAGCCGGTGCCGCTCAGACGAAAGCCGGGTACCGACAGCAGCTTCTTCAGTGCCGGCGCCTGACAGGCCGGGCAATCGGTCAGCGGCGCAGCGCTGATCTTCTGCAGCACTTCCATGCGGTGCTCGCAGGACGCACATTGATAGTCATAAAGGGGCATGGGTGTCTCTCGTCAACCATAACACTGGCTGCTGGGGCAGCAAAAAGCGGGATTATATATGGTTAGCAAGCACTGCGCAGCCCGCCTGGCGATCAGCGTGCACTCGGCGGATCAAGCAACCAGGCGACGCAGATAACGCGAATCAGGCCACTGAAGTTGCGCACCCCGCCCTGGCGCAGATGCACCTCGCGGTCCACGTAGGACAACACCGCGCTGACCGAGCAGCGGTTGGCCTCGGCGATACGCTCCAGGATCCCCCAGTAGACCGCTTCCAGGCGCAGGCAGGTGGAAAACCCGTTGAGCCGGACCGAGCGCGACACCGGCCTGATCTGTAGCATGTCGAAGTCGGCCTTGAAGGGGTCAACGCATTGCTTGCCCGGCCAACGCCCCTGACCACCGCCTCGCTTGTCTTGTTGCATCATGCCTACCATCCGGCCACTCCATCGCGACTGCCATTGCCCCTGTACCCGGGGCCCTAGGGCAACCATGAAGCGCCAGCCTGCGCCTTCGAAGCAGCGGCAAAACCTTCCCGCAGAAACGCAAAAAGCCCGGCTGCACTGCCGGCAGCCGGGCTTTTCAGACGCTTCTGACGCTACGCGGCGACTATTGACCGTCCAGCAAGACGCGCAGCATCCAGGCGGTCTTCTCGTGCACCTGCATACGCTGAGTCAACAGGTCGGCGGTCGGTTCATCGCTGACCTTGTCCACCACCGGGAAGATGCTGCGCGCGGTGCGCACGACCGCCTCCTGGCCCTGCACCAGCTGACGGATCATCTCCTCCGCGGCCGGCACGCCCTCCTCTTCCTTGATCGAAGAATGCCGCGCATAAAAAGCATAGGACCCCGGTGCCGGGAAGCCCAAGGCACGGATCCGCTCGGCAATCGAGTCCACCGCCAGCGCCAGCTCGTTGTATTGCTCTTCGAACATCAGGTGCAGGGTACGGAACGACGGACCGGTGACGTTCCAGTGAAAGTTATGGGTTTTCAGATACAGCACGTAGGTATCCGACAACAGGCGGGACAGCCCATCGACGATGGACTTGCGATCTTCCTCACTGATACCGATATCAATTGCCATGAAGTTCCCCTTTCCATAAGGCTTGATGATCAAGCAGGCCCTTCCAACTGTATCAACACTTGGCGCAACCCGCCTGTGACATGGCGCAACACATCGGCTGTGGCGGCCTGCGGTTTGAGTAGCCTGCGCCTTTGCTGTTAAATAGGCAGGGTGCCACCCGTGCGGACTGTTATTGCCGGGTGCATAGGCTGGCCCATCACGTGTTCGCGCTTTACACCTCATGCGCACCGTGTCGCCAGCTCTTCCTGTGATCAGCTTGTCAACTGTGAGCCAACCCATGTTCAAGATCGTCCATCTGGTGACGGGCGTAGCGGCTTTGCTGCTATCGCTCATACCCAGCCTGAAAACCGACGCAACACCCTTCCTGCAGCAACCCGACGCGGTCTACCTGGCACTGCTCGGCCTGCTTAACCTGGTATTGGCCCCGGTCGTGCCGCTGTATTACCGAGGCGCCCGGCAACAATTGCAGCACCTGGCTTGCGCCTTGCTGGTGGTGGCCGTGGTATTGCAGACCCTGACGCTGCTGGCTCGCCCCGAGATGGGCAACCTGGCCGCCCTGGTCTGCGCGGCATTGGCCGTGGCGCTGCACCTGGCTGCGGGCTTCGCCCGAGCCAACCGAAAAGCCCGCACCAACCAAAGCGCCCCCTTGGAGGCCGGCAACCGCGATACGGGCACCGTCAAGTGGTTCAACACGTCCAAAGGCTTTGGCTTCATTTCCCGCGATTCGGGCGATGACATCTTTGTGCACTTCCGCGCCATCCGCGGCGAAGGCCACCGCATTCTGGTCGAAGGCCAACGCGTCGAGTTTTCGGTCATGCACCGTGACAAAGGCCTGCAGGCCGAAGATGTGGTCGCGGTAACCCGTCGCTGACCGTGTGCAGCCCTGGTGCAAGGCCAGGGCTGCCTCAACTCAATAATGAGGGGGCGGCGCCTCTTCACCTTCGCTGCCGTATTGCCCCACCATTTCTTCGTAACGCTTGAGCAGCTCGGCCATCTGCAGTTGCAGGCGCTCGATCACACGCCCTTGCTCGACCACTACATCATTGAGCGCCTGAAGCGTGTCGTCCTGGAAGGCCTGGCGGGTTTCCAGCTCGATGATTCGCGATTCAGAGGACACTTCAGGCCACCTGCTGATAGTCATCGTTGAGCAGCGCGCGCAGGCGCTGACCAATGGCGTCGACTTGCCCCGGCGCATACTCGACGGCGGGCACTTTGCCCCATACCGGCGCTGGCCAAGCGGCGTCATGCGTGTGACGGACAATGACGTGCATGTGCATCTGGCTGACAACGTTACCCAGGGTGGCAACGTTCATCTTGTCAGCCTTGAATTCGCCCTTCAGCGCCTCAGCCAAGTACGAGGTTTCTTTCCACAACTGCACCTGGTCTTCCTGGCTCAAGTCGAACAATTCGCTCACCCCAGGGCGACGAGGCACCAGGATGAACCAGGGGTAATTGGCGTCTTTGCTGAGCAACACACGGCACAACGGGAAGTCTCCAAGTACAAATGTGTCTTGCTGCAAACGCGAATCCATCTCAACCACTGCCAACCTCCAATACTCGATAACGGGCCCGTGAGACACGGGAACATTGCGCAAGGATACCTTGCTTCGCGCACGCCGGCATGCAGCAGCAGCCCGGCACTGCACACTTTAAGTTCATGAATACCTGCTGCCTGCACAGTCGCGGTAACACACCGCTACTTTTCGCACCAAAATGAGGCCGCAAACGAGCACACCACTACGCTTTTACCCACACGAATGACTCCGCATGAACAGTTGCCGGTAACACATTGACTTTTATGGCAGGTTTTGAATTTGAAAACCGCCCGTGTTGTGGCACACCATCAGACAAGCCCCGCCCCGTATTTACGGTACTTTCCGACCTTCGGCAGCCCCATTTGTGAAAATTTCATGAACCGGTGGTAATTTTGAGCACGCTTGTTGCATTCCTCTCCCGCCAAGTCGGCACGACATCTGCATCAAGCGATGTACGCAACAAATAACAACAGCCGCTTTGGATACACCAGGGAGTTTCCCTAACCGGAACCTGTAGTTACAGATTCGTTACGGTGACAGGAACAGCGCTGGCGTTGTACGACCCGGGAATCCGGGACGTGATTTGCGACATGGAAATACCTGAAAGCGACATGGCCATAAAGTTCCCGAAACCTTGGATATGCCCATATCGCCAACAACAGTCAGCGTGTTATACATTTCCGCCGACATAACAAGAAAGAGCTGCCCCATATAACTAAAAGACTTGGGCGCAGCGGTACTCTTCCTAAAAAACCAAAGGAGCAAATCACGATGCGCGTGATGAAGTGGAGCATGATCGCCCTGGCCGTTTCGGCAGGGACCTCGCAATTGGCTTTCGCCTCTGCACAAGACGAGTCCAAGGGTTTCATCGAAGACAGCCAGCTGAACGTTAAAACTCGCATGCTGTACTTCAGCCGTGACTTCCGCAACAACCCAGCCGGCAGTCAAAGCCGCGTGGAAGAAACCGGCCTTGGTTTCCTCGGCACTTACGAATCGGGCTTCACCCAAGGCACCGTAGGCTTCGGCGTCGACGCCATCGGCATGCTCGGCCTGAAACTGGACAGCGGCAAAGGTCGCGCCGGCACCGGCCTGTTCCCACAAGGCTCCGACGGCCGTTCGCAGGATGATTACTCCGAAGGCGGCGGCGCTGTAAAAATGCGCATCTCCAATACCGTGCTGAAGTTCGGTGACCAGTTCACCGCCATGCCAGTATTCGCCACTGACGACAGCCGCTTGCTGCCGGAAGTTGCCGAAGGCGGCTTGATCACCAGCAACGAGATCAATGGCCTGACCCTGAACGCCGGTCACTTCACCGCCATGAACGCCCAGGCTCAGACCTACCATGACAGCCTGAACCTGACCGAAGCCAACATCTTCGGCGGTACCTACGCGTTCACTGACAGCCTCAGCACCAGCGTTTACTACTCGCACATCGAAGATCACTTCCGTAAGTGGTACGGCAACATCAACTGGGCGCTGCCGATCAGCGACAATCAAGGCCTGGTGTTCGACTTCAACATCTATGACACCAAGTCGATCGGCGCCAACCGCACCGGTGCATTCGTCACCAAGTCCGACGGCACCAACGAGCTCGACAACATCGCAGCCAGCCTGTCGGCTGCCTACAACATCGGCGCCCACACCTTCACCCTGGCCTACCAGAAAGTCAGCGGCGACGGTGACTACGCCTACGGCGTGGACGGCGGCGGCACCGTGTTCCTGGCCAACTCCATCGCCCGTTCCGACTTCAACGCCGAAGACGAGAAATCCTGGCAGGCTCGCTACGACCTGAACTTCGCCGAGTTCGGCGTACCAGGCCTGACCTTCATGACCCGTTACGCACGCGGTACCGGTGCAACCACCCGCACCACCGACGACGGTAAGGAATGGGAACGCGACGTAGACGTCAAGTACGTCATGCAGAGCGGCCCAGCGAAAGACCTGAGCTTCCGTGTCCGCCAGGCCACCTACCGCTCCAGCGACGGTGTGTACTACGGTTCGAGCTCGATCGACGAACTGCGTCTGATCGTCGAGTACCCGCTGAGCATCCTGTAAGCCTGGCTTGCAGTGCCCCGCACTTGAAAAAGCCCGGCGATCACGCCGGGCTTTTTCTTGGCTGACAAGTGTCACGCCCTGGGGCATCCTGTACGCCTTCGTTTCGCCCCCGTACAATGCGGGGTCATTTCAACGTCTTAGGCAATCGACACGGCCCACCATGCGCACCAGTCAATATTTGCTCGCCACCCAGAAAGAAACCCCTGCCGACGCAGTGGTCATCAGCCACCAGCTCATGCTGCGCGCCGGCATGATCCGCAAACTGGCCTCTGGCCTGTACACCTGGCTGCCGATGGGCTTGCGAGTGATGCGCAAGGTCGAAGCCGTTGTACGCGAGGAAATGAACGCCGCCGGCGCCCTGGAAGTGCTGATGCCCAGCATCCAGCCCGCCGAACTGTGGCAGGAATCCGGCCGTTGGGAGCAGTACGGCCCAGAGCTGCTGCGCCTGAAAGACCGCCACAACCGCGACTTCTGCGTCGGCCCGACCCACGAAGAAGTCATTACCGACCTGGCCCGTAACGAGCTGTCCAGCTATAAACAGCTGCCACTCAACATGTACCAGATCCAGACCAAATTCCGTGATGAGATCCGCCCACGCTTCGGCCTGATGCGCGGCCGCGAGTTCATCATGAAGGACGCCTACTCCTTCCATGCCGACCAGGCTTCCCTGCAGGAAACCTACGACCGCATGCACCAGGCGTACAGCAACATCTTTTCCCGCCTGGGCCTGGACTTCCGCCCTGTGCAAGCCGACACCGGCTCCATCGGTGGCAGCTACTCGCACGAGTTCCACGTGCTGGCCGAATCCGGTGAAGACGATGTGATCTTCAGCGACAGCTCCGATTACGCTGCCAACATCGAGAAGGCCGAGGCCATCCCGCGTGAAACCGTGCGCCCTGCCCCTTCCGAGGAGCTGCGCCTGGTCGACACGCCGGACGCCAAGACCATCGCCCAGTTGGTCGAAAACTTCGGCCTGCCGATCGAGAAGACCGTCAAGACCCTGATCGTGCGCGGCGCCGAAGAAGGCAAGCTGATCGCCCTGATCGTCCGTGGCGACCACGAGCTCAACGAAATCAAGGCCACCAAGCTGGAACAGGTTGCCGACCCGCTGGTCATGGCGACCGAAGCTGAACTGCGCGACGCCATCGGCGCCGGTGCAGGCTCGCTCGGCCCGCTGAACCTGCCACTGGAGTGCATCATCGACCGTTCGGTTGCCCTGATGAGCGACTTCGGCATCGGCGCCAACATCGATGACAAGCACTACTTCGGCGTCAACTGGGAGCGCGACTTGCCGGTTCCGCAAGTCGCCGACCTGCGCAACGTCGTCGAAGGCGACCCAAGCCCAGACGGCCAGGGCACCCTGGTGATCAAGCGCGGCATTGAAGTGGGCCACATCTTCCAGCTCGGCACCAAGTACAGCGAGGCACTCAAGTGCCAGGTACTGGGCGAGAACGGCAAGCCTGTCGTGTTGTCCATGGGTTGCTATGGCATTGGCGTGTCCCGCGTGGTCGCCGCCGCCATCGAACAGAGCTACGACGACAAAGGCATCATCTGGAACGACGCCCTGGCGCCTTTCCAGATCGCCCTGGTGCCGCTGCGCTATGAAACCGACGTGGTTCGCGAAGCGACCGACAAGCTGTACGCCGAACTGACCGCCGCCGGCTTCGAAGTGCTGTTGGATGACCGCGACAAGAAGACCAGCCCAGGCATCAAGTTTGCCGACATGGAGCTGATCGGCATCCCGCACCGCATCGTCGTCAGCGACCGCGGCCTGGCCGAAGGCAACCTGGAATACAAGCACCGCACCGAACAGGATGCTCAAGCGCTGCCACTCAATGAAGTGCTGTCGTTCCTGCAGGCCCGCGTTCGCCGCTGATAATCAATGCACGAGTGATCATGTCCAAGCGAAGTACCTTTCCCCTGGGGGGCGCCGCACTGTGCGGCGCCCTGCTCATCAGCGGCTGCGCCAACCAGATGTCCCAGCGCAGCGAGCACGAGGAGCGCGTCGAGCGAAAATTGCTCGAACACAGTCTGCAGATCGATGTCGGCGAGCCGAAGGTGATGGAGCTGCCGCAACGACGTGTGCGCGTGCATGAGCTGAAGCGCTTCGAAGTCACCGAGTTCGAAGTAACCCGGCGCTACGACCGCTACACGCCTTACCAGCCCTGGCGGGAGATCTACGAGATCCCACTGGGTGCGGTGGCTGTAGTGGCGGGCGTGGGTGCCAACGTGGTCAACGTGTTCGCCTTGGGCAACCTGCCTGAAAGCGTGACCCACGACTGGCTCAGCTACGGCGTGGCGGGGCTTAACCCGTTCATGAACGTGCAGTCCAACGGTCGCGCCCAGCAGAACCTTGCCGGGATCAGCGAAGTGCAGAAGGACCAGCGCGAGGAGTCCACCAGCCTGCCCTGGAGCGAGCGCCTGGTCGAAGTCAAGGCCGGCAAACTCACCCACGAGCTGACCACCGACAGAAACGGCGTGCTGCGCCTGAACCTGCTCGACAGCCCGTTCTCCGAGCAGAACCTCAACCACATCGGCACCCTGCACCTGCAGGTGGTCGATGAGGACAATGCGGTGCGCGGTGACGCCAGCCTGCTGGTCAGCGCCACCCTGCGCAACAAGCTGCTTGAAGCGCATGAGCTGATCTTTGACGACCTGGAAGACGATGATGTCAGCCAGTGGGTGCACCGGGTCAAACGCCTGTCCGAACTGGGCCTGGAAGAGGAAGCCAGTGAAATGGAGCAGAGCCTGATCGAGCTGACGCGCAACGATCCGGAACTGCAGCAGGAATTCCTACAATCCCTGACCAAGGCCACCGGGCGGCTGGTAGCTGACCCAGGGGTGCAATAAATGAAAGGGGCCGCTTAGCGGCCCTTGTTCATTTAGGTGGGAACAGCTCCAGTTGCTCATGCCCACCGCGCAAATCCCGCAACCTCACCCCAACCCCCAGCAAGCGCACCGGCTTGTCACCCCGCGCGAAGGCCTGCTTCATTAATTGCCGGTAACTCTCCAGGTCCCTGCCTGCCCCCGCCTGCTCCATGGTCGTCTGGCTGAAGTCATGGAACTTGACCTTGACGAAAGGCTTGTCTGGCCGATAGCTGCTGTCCATGCGGGCAATGCGTTCATTAAGGCTGTCGAGCAACGCAGGAAGACGCTCCAGGCAACTGGCCAGGTCCGGCAGATCGGTATCGTAGGTATTTTCCACGCTGACCGATTGCCTGCGGCTGTCATTGTGCACAGCACGCTCATCAATACCCCTCGCCAGCCCCCAAAGCCGCTCACCAAAACTGCCGAACTCACGCACCAGGGCCAGGCGGGACCACGCGCGCAGGTCCAGGCAGGTATCGATACCCAACCGCGCCAGCTTGTCCGCCGTGACCTTGCCCACCCCATGTAACCGGGCGACAGGCAAGGCCGCGACAAACGCCTCGACCTCCCCCGGGGTGATGACGAACAGGCCATTAGGCTTACGCCAGTCACTGGCGATCTTGGCCAGGAACTTGTTGGGGGCGACACCCGCCGACACCGTGATATGCAAGGTACGGGCGACGCGCCGGCGAATGTCCTCGGCAATCCGTGTCGCGCTACCGGCGTACCACTGGCTGTCGCTGACATCCAGGTAAGCTTCATCCAGCGACAAGGGCTCGATCAGCTCGGTGTAATCGCGAAAAATGGCGTGAATCTCACGCGATGCCTCGCGATAGGCTTCAAAACGGGGTTTGACGATCAACAAGTCAGGGCACAGCTTGAGCGCATGGCGCGAGGACATGGCCGAGCGCACGCCATAGGCACGGGCTTCATAGTTGCAGGTGGCGATGACCCCGCGATGGTCGGCCGACCCGCCGACCGCCATGGGCCGACCGGCCAGGCGCGGGTCATCACGCATCTCGATCGCGGCGTAGAAGCAATCGCAGTCGACATGGATGATCTTGCGCAAGGACATGGATGACCGTCAGTACTGTAGATTCATACAGATAGTATCGCATGGCCCCTCTGGCGCAACAGCCTGCACGGCGCATGCCTCGACAATTGGCCTGCAAGGCCCGCCGCGCCTGCCCCGCGCGCCTTGCTCAAACGCTAAGGGTTTGAACGAAAAAGGGTTTTCTTGGAATATTGCTTGACATAGGGCGGGAAATCCGTAGAATTCGATCTCACAGGCGCGGGATGGAGCAGCCTGGTAGCTCGTCGGGCTCATAACCCGAAGGTCGTCGGTTCAAATCCGGCTCCCGCAACCAGATTCGAGAAAAGGCCACTGTTAACGCAGTGGCCTTTTTCTTTGGTCTCGAAAAAGTCATTGTGGAAAATTGACGATAAATCAAGAGCTAACGCTTGACACACCGTCAATAAACTGTAGAATCCGCCCCACAGACGCGGGATGGAGCAGTCTGGTAGCTCGTCGGGCTCATAACCCGAAGGTCGTCGGTTCAAATCCGGCTCCCGCAACCAAACAAAGAGAAGGCCACTGTTAACGCAGTGGCCTTTTTCTTTGCATCGAAAATGATGCAGAAGAAAAAAGGTTGAGAAATCAACAATTAACGCTTTACACAGATTCAACAAGCTGTAGAATGCGCACCTCTGACGCGGGATGGAGCAGTCTGGTAGCTCGTCGGGCTCATAACCCGAAGGTCGTCGGTTCAAATCCGGCTCCCGCAACCATATTCGTCAGAACAAACCCCGCCTGTGTAACAGCAGCGCGGGGTTTGTTGTTTTATGGCCCCACGTTTTCCACCGCCACGGCACCAAGCTGCCACTCGCCTGCCCCCCAGGCTTGAGAAACCCCTCTCAGGATGAACTATCTTTAACCCGGCCAGAACGCTGAAAGCGCCTGTGCACGGAGTACTATTGGATACGTTTTCCTAAGGGACTTTCACTTGGCCGCACCTCTCCCCTACCTCGCGCTGCCGGCTCGGGGTACCAATCGATGACTTCCCACAACCCTGAACCTCCGGTGCCCCTCGCATCGGCGCTACCGACTGCTGCGCAGCGCCTGCCCATGATCGAGCGCTTGAGCCGCTATCGTCAGCCCATTGGCCTGGCGGTGACGCTGGTACTATTCGCCATGGCGCTGGTTGCCTGCCGCCACCTGCTGAGCGAGCTGGACATCTATGCGCTGCACGATGCCATGCTCAGCGTGCCGACGCAGTCGTTGCTCGGTGCGTTGCTGGCGACAGTCGTCGGGTTCGTGATCCTGCTGGGGTACGAATGGTCGGCCAGCCGCTATGCCGGCGTGAAACTGCCCGCGCGCAGCCTGGTCCTGGGCGGCTTCAGCGCCTTCGCCATCGGTAACGCCATCGGCCTGTCGATGCTGTCGGGTGGTTCGGTACGCTACCGCCTGTATGCGCGCCAGGGCCTTGGGGCTGCCGAAGTTGCGCGGATGACCGTTTTTGCCAGCCTGTCGCTGGGGTGTGCGTTGCCGCCCCTGGCTGCCTTGGCGACCTTGAGCGATCTGCCCGCCGCCTCCACGGCGCTGGGCCTTTCGCCGGGCCTGTTGGCGGGTATCGCTGCTGCTGTACTGGTGCTGTTTGCAGTGTTGGTGATCGGGCTCTATCGCAGGCGCCTGGCCGAACAACCCGTGGCCGATAACCTGTTGGTGCAACTGGGCCGCCGCACGCTGCGCCTGCCGGGTGCCCGCCTGGCTGCGCTGCAATTGCTGATCACTGCCTTGGACGTAGCCGCCGCAGCCACCGTGCTGTACCTGCTGCTGCCCGAAGCACCGCCCTTTGGCGCGTTCATCCTGGTGTACCTGCTGGCCTTGGCCGCTGGCGTGCTCAGCCATGTACCCGGCGGTGTCGGGGTGTTCGAGGCGATCTTGCTGGCAGCCTTTGCCGACCAGTTGGGCGCCGCGCCACTGGCCGCAGCCTTGTTGCTGTATCGCCTGATCTACGTGGTATTGCCGCTGCTGCTGGCCTGCGTGCTGTTGTTGGCCAACGAGGCACGGCGCCTGCTGTTCGCGCAACAGGCGATCAAGGTAGCTTCAGGGCTGGCCGCGCCGGTGCTGTCGATCCTAGTGTTCCTGTCCGGCGTCGTGCTGCTGTTCTCCGGTGCCACGCCGGAGATCGACACGCGCCTGGAGCACATGGGTTTTCTGGTGCCCCATCGCCTGATCGATGCATCGCACTTCGGCGCCAGCCTGATCGGCGTGCTCTGCCTGCTGTTGGCCCAAGGGCTGCGCCGGCGCCTGTCGGCGGCCTGGCTGCTGACCACCACATTGCTGCTGGTCGGTGCCTTGCTGTCGCTGCTCAAGGGCTTTGACTGGGAAGAAGCGTGCCTGCTCACGTTCACGGCTGCCCTGCTTGCCCTGTTCCGCCGCTCCTTCTACCGCCCCAGCCGCTTGCTGGAGCTGCCCTTCTCGCCGGTGTTCCTGGTGGCCAGC
Source organism: Pseudomonas sp. SWRI50 (assembly GCF_014269095.1). NCBI lineage: Bacteria > Pseudomonadati > Pseudomonadota > Gammaproteobacteria > Pseudomonadales > Pseudomonadaceae > Pseudomonas > Pseudomonas sp. SWRI50. The sequence continues at coordinate 113,187 of NZ_JABWRW010000013.1, forward strand.
GCCTGTGTGGTGGGTGCTTCGGTGTGGTTGCTGCTGTTTGCCTACCAGGATGTGCCCTACAGCCACCAGCTGTGGTGGCAGTTCACCCTGGATGCCGATGCCCCGCGCGGCCTGCGAGCAGCCATGGGCAGCGCCGTGCTGCTGGTGGCCGTGGCCCTGACCTGGCTGCTGCGCACCGCACCGCCGGTCATCCACCTGCCCGATGACGAAGAGCTGCAACGCGCCAATCGTATTCTGCTGGCGTCCGACCAGCCCGATGGCGGCCTGGCGCTGACGGGGGACAAGGCCTTGCTGTTCCACCCACGCGACAACGCCTTCCTGATGTATGCCCGTCGCGGTCGCAGCCTGGTGGCCCTGTATGACCCGATCGGCCCCGCCCAAGAGCGCGCCGAGATGATCTGGCAGTTCCGTGACCTGTGCGACCTGCACCACGCCCGACCGGTGTTCTATCAGGTACGCGCAGAGAACCTGCCCTTCTATATGGACATTGGCCTGACCGCCCTCAAGCTGGGCGAGGAAGCCCGGGTCGACCTGCGCCGTTTCGACCTCGACGCCAAGGGCAAGGAGATGAAGGACCTGCGCTACACCTGGAACCGTGGCGGCCGTGACGGCCTTAGCCTGGAGATCCATGAGCCCGGTCACGCCCCACTGGCAGAGCTCAAGGAAATCTCCGATGCCTGGCTCAGCGGCAAGAACGTGCGCGAGAAAGGGTTCTCGCTCGGGCGCTTCAGCCCCGAGTACCTGCAGCATTTCCGGATTGCCCTGATTCGCTTCCAGGGCCGGCCCGTTGCATTTGCCAACCTGCTGGAAACCCACAGCAACGAGCTGGCCAGCCTCGACCTGATGCGCGCCCATCCAGAAGCGCCGAAGCTGACCATGGAATTCATGATGATCGGCCTGATCCTGCACTACAAAAGCCATGACTACGGCCGTTTCAGCCTGGGCATGGTCCCGCTTTCCGGGCTGCAGCCACGGCGTGGCGCGCCGTTGACCCAACGCCTGGGCTCAATGGTGTTCCGCCGCGGCGAACAGCTCTACAACTTCCAGGGGCTTCGACGCTTCAAGGACAAGTTCCAACCGGACTGGGAACCCCGTTACATGGCTGTGCCAGCAGGGCTCGACCCGCTGGTGGCACTGGCCGACACTGCCGCCCTGATTGCTGGCGGCCTGACTGGATTGGTGAAACGCTGATGATCCGACGCTATTGGCTGTACCTGGTGATTGCGCTGCTGCTGGCCGCCCTTGGCGGGGCCGCGGCCTTCTGGTTGTGGACGCGCCCGGCCCCTGAGGCGCGCCTTGAGCAATTGACCCTGAATGACACCCACATCACCCGTGTCACCCCTGGCGTGCACGCCAAAGCCCGGGTCGCCATCGGCGTCCCCCAGGACCAGACCCTGACCGACAAGCAGTTGCTGGACCTGAGCCAGGCCGGGGAAGCCCAGCTGGTGCAGGTGATCCTGCCGCCTAGCGACTGCAGCAAGCAGCAGCAAGCGCTGGACCTGGCACTGACCCAGCTCGCCGAGAAACCGACCCTAGTAGCCGGCATCGGCCCGGGTGCGGCACAAGCCTGGCGCTGGTTGGCCGCACAGACTGACGACAAGGCGCGGGCCATTTCCGTCGACTTCACCCTCGAGCAACCCGGCTGCCAGGCCACACTGCCCAAGTCGGCCGCCCACGGCCACTGGAACGTCGCCTGGAACGACAACCCGGATGACGCCAGCGCGGCCTTCGTGCGCGACCAGGCCAACGCTGAAACCAGCATCAGCGATTACGACATCCACTTGCCCCAGGTACTCAAATCGCAGCTGACCCAAGCCTTGGTCGGGCATGACGGCAACGCCCTGGCCATCCCGGTGGTCGAGGTGCCGGCTGGGCAAACCACCGACACCGTCACCCTGTTCCTGTCCGGAGATGGCGGCTGGCGCGACCTGGACCGGGACGTTGCCGGGGAAATGGCCAAGCTGGGCTACCCGGTGGTCGGCATCGACACCTTGCGCTATTACTGGCAACACAAGACCCCGGAACAAAGCGCCGCAGACCTGTCGGAACTGATGCAGCACTATCGTCAGAAATGGGGTACCAAGCGTTTTGTATTGACCGGTTATTCATTTGGCGCCGACGTGCTGCCCGCCATCTACAACCGCCTGCCGGCCGAAGACCAGCAACGCATCGACGCGGTGATGCTGCTGGCCTTCGCCCGCAGCGGCAGCTTCGAGATCGAGGTCGAGGGCTGGCTGGGCAAAGAAGGCCAGGAGGCGCCAACCGGCCCAGAAATGGCCAAGCTGCCAGCGTCCAAAGTGGTGTGCGTCTACGGCGTGGAAGAGACCGACGAAAGCGGCTGCACCGACAAGACGGCCGTTGGTGAGCGACTGAAGCTACCGGGGGGGCACCACTTCGATGAAAACTACCCCGCGCTGGCCAAGCGCCTGATCGGCGAGATCGAGACGCGCCAGGGCAAGTCGAGCGTGGCGGAGCAGAACTGATAGAAAGGGGCCGCCATGCGGCCCAATCGCCGGCAAGCCGGCTCCCACCCGAACTCTGTAGCCTCTAAGTCTAGCGCCGCACCTGTGGGAGCGGGCTTGCCCGCGAAGAGGCCGGAACAAGCACCACAAGACAGTTGCTCCCACAGGAAGTGTGCAGCTCTCGAGGGCGCTGTTGAACCTGTGGGAGCCGGCTTGCCGGCGATGAAGGCAGAACGGGCTGCGCAATACCAGCAGCCCGACCTGGCTCAAATCTCGACCTGGGTCCCCAGCTCGATCACCCGGTTCAACGGTAGATTGAAGAAGCGCAGATTGCCGTTGGCGTTCTTCAGCAAAAACGCAAACAGGTTCCCGCGCCAGCGCGACATGCCCTCCAGCCGCGACGCAATGACGGTTTCGCGGCTAAGGAAGTACGTCGTGCGCATCGGGCTGAAATCCAGGTCTTCCAGGTGGCACAGCTTCAACGCCGCCGGCACGTCCGGCTCGTCCATGAAGCCAAAGTGCAACAGCACGCGGAAGAACCCGTCGCCATAGGCCTCCACCTCGAAACGCTCCTGCTCCGGTACCCGTGGCTGGTCCTCGCTGACCACCGTCAGCAGCACCACCTGGCTGTGCAGCACCTGGTTGTGCAACATGTTGTGCAGCAGCGCATGGGGCACCGCGTCTGGGCGCGCCGTCAGGAACACCGCCGTCCCTTCAACCCGGTGCGGCGGCTGGATGCGGATGCTGCTGATGAACACCGGCAGCGGCAGCGCGCCTTCATCGATGCGCTCGACAAGAATCTGCTTGCCGCGCTTCCAAGTGCTCATCAACAGGTACAACACGCCGCCCGCCAACACCGGGAAGGCCCCGCCCTGCACGATCTTCGGCACGTTGGCGGCGAAGAACAGCCCGTCCACGAACAAAAAGCCCAGCAGAATCGGCACTGCCAGCACCGGCGGCCACTTCCACAACAGCAGCATCACCGACGACACCAAGATGGTGGTCATCAGCATGGTGCCGGTGACCGCCACTCCATAGGCCGCGGCCAGGGCGCCGGACGATTCAAAACCGATGACCAGCAACACGACACCGACCATCAACGTCCAGTTCACCGCACCGATGTAGATCTGCCCCTGTTCATCGCTGGACGTGTGCTGGATCTGCATGCGCGGTATGTAGCCCAGCTGGATAGCTTGGCGCGTCAAGGAGAAGGCCCCGGAAATCACGGCCTGCGAAGCGATCACCGTGGCCATGGTCGCCAACCCCACCAGCGGCAGCAACGCCCAGGACGGTGCCAGCAGGTAGAAGGGGTTGCGCGCCGCCTCCGGGTTCTGCAGCAGTATTGCACCCTGGCCAAAGTAGTTGAGCACCAGCGCCGGCAGCACCAGGGCGAACCAGGCGCGGGCAATCGGCTTGCGGCCGAAGTGGCCCATGTCGGCGTACAGCGCCTCGGCACCGGTCAGCGCCAGCACCACGGCACCGAGAATGGCCACGCCCATGCCGGGGTGAACAATGAAGAAGTTCACCGCCCAGCCGGGGTTGAATGCCCTGAGCACTTCAGGGCTTTGCGAGATGCCATGCACCCCCAAGGCCCCCAGCACCACGAACCAGGCCACCATGATCGGGCCAAACAGCTTGCCGATCTTGTCGGTGCCATGCTTTTGCACCAGGAACAGCGCTACCAGCACCACCAGCGAAATGGGCACCACCCAGTGATCGATGCCGTCGAAAGCCAGGCCCATGCCCTCGACCGCCGACAGGACCGACACCGCCGGGGTGATCATGCTGTCGCCATAGAACAGCGAAGCGCCGATCAGCCCGCAGATGACCATCAGCGTACGCAGCCGCGGATGGGCCGCCGTGGCCCGCCGCGCCAGCGCGGTAAGCGCCATGGTGCCGCCCTCGCCCTGGTTGTCGGCACGCAGGATGAACATCACGTATTTGAACGACACCACCCACAGCAGCGACCAGAGGATCAGCGACAGGATCCCCAGCACACCGTCATGGTTGACCGGCACGCCATAGCCACCGGTAAAGACTTCTTTGAGCGTATACAGCGGGCTGGTGCCAATATCGCCATAGACCACCCCGACCGCCGCCACGAGCAGGCCCAGCGACCGCGTCGCACCCTGCTTCCCCTCGTGCCCGCCTTCGGCATGACTGCTTGCCTGAACCATCGACCACTCCCGCAGACGGCCCTCTCGGCCGATAGAATTCACCCCCACGTCAGGGCATGGCAGATACCCGGACGCAACGGCGCGAAGCATAGCGCAGCGTTCGTCGTATTTCTGCTAGTCAAGCGACCTTGCGCTCGCTAGAATTGCGCACTTTTTGATCAGAGGCGCCCAAAAGCGCCCGTCAAGATCGCCCCCGTTTCCGGTCGGGCGACCTGTATTCAATACCGAGGTTAGTCATGTCCACCACTCCCGCCACCCCTAAGGTAGGTTTCGTAAGCCTGGGTTGCCCAAAAGCCCTGGTCGATTCCGAGCGCATTCTGACCCAGCTGCGCATGGAAGGTTATGAAGTCGTGCCCACCTACGAGGACGCCGACGTGGTGGTGGTCAACACCTGCGGCTTCATCGACAGCGCCAAGGCCGAGTCGCTGGAAGTGATCGGCGAAGCGATCAAGGAAAACGGCAAGGTCATCGTCACCGGTTGCATGGGTGTCGAGGAAGGCAGCATCCGTGATGTGCACCCGAGCGTATTGTCGGTTACCGGCCCGCAGCAGTACGAGCAAGTGGTCAACGCCGTGCACGAAGTGGTGCCGCCACGCCAGGACCACAACCCGCTGATCGACCTGGTGCCGCCTCAAGGCGTCAAGCTGACCCCGCGTCACTACGCCTATCTGAAGATTTCCGAAGGCTGCAACCACAGCTGCAGCTTCTGCATCATCCCGTCGATGCGCGGCAAACTGGTCAGCCGCCCGGTGGGTGAAGTGTTGAGCGAGGCCGAGCGCCTGGTCAAGGCGGGCGTCAAGGAGATCCTGGTGATTTCCCAGGACACCAGCGCCTACGGCGTCGACGTCAAGTACAAGACCGACTTCTGGAACGGCCGCCCGGTCAAGACCCGCATGCTCGAGCTGTGCGAAGCGCTGAGCAGCCTGGGCGCCTGGGTCCGCCTGCATTATGTGTACCCCTACCCGAACGTCGACGACGTGATCCCACTGATGGCCGCCGGCAAGATCCTGCCGTACCTGGACATCCCGTTCCAGCACGCCAGCCCGAAAGTGCTCAAGTCGATGAAGCGCCCGGCCTTCGAAGACCGTACCCTGGCGCGCATCAAGAACTGGCGCGAGCAGTGCCCTGAGCTGGTGATCCGTTCGACCTTCATCGTCGGCTTCCCTGGCGAAACCGAAGAAGACTTCCAGTACCTGCTCGACTGGCTGACCGAAGCCCAGCTCGACCGCGTCGGCTGCTTCCAGTATTCGCCTGTCGAAGGCGCCCCGGCCAACGACCTGGGCCTGGACGAAGTGCCGGATGACGTCAAGCAGGACCGCTGGGACCGCTTCATGGCGCATCAGCAAGCCATCAGCAGCGCCCGCCTGCAGCTGCGCATCGGCAAAGAGATCGAAGTGCTGATCGACGAAGTCGAGGAGCAAGGTTCGGTTGGCCGCAGCTTCTTTGATGCGCCAGAGATCGACGGCAGCGTGTTCATCGATGGCGACCATGGCTTCAAACCCGGCGACAAAGTGCGTTGCCGGGTGGTGGATGCCGACGAGTACGACATGTGGGCAGAGCCTGTCTGATCAACGCAAAGCGCTGAAATACCGGGGGCGCATTGCGCCCCTTGTGTTGCCACATCCGCCCACACCCTCCGGTCATGCGCACTCCCGGTAGGAGCAGCCTTGTGCTGCGAAGAGGCCGGTACTAGCAGCGAAGATTTACGGAATTGCCACTGGCCTCTTCGCAGCACAAGGCTGCTCCTACAATGGAATGGTTAGGCTGATCTGACGCCGACCTTTGCATTTGCATCTATCGTTTTCCTCAGTGCCCAGGAGGAATACACGGATGCGCCAGGTTTCGACGCTGCATACCCCCCATCTGCGCGACTACCCCGAGCTGACCCAGGTTTGGGAAGACTCGGTGCGCGCGACCCACGATTTCCTGCCTGATGCCTATATCCTGCTGCTGCGCGAACATGTGCTGCACCGCTACCTCGATGCGGTGATGCTGATTTGCTGCAAGGACTCACAGCAACGCATCCAGGGCTTTGCCGGCGTGGCCAATGGGCAGGTGGACATGCTGTTCGTCGCGCCCTCATGCCGTGGCAAGGGCATTGGTAAACGGCTGCTGCATTACGCCATCGATGAACTGAATGCCGAACGCCTGGATGTCAATGAGCAGAACCCGCAGGCGCTGGGGTTCTACCTGCACGAAGGTTTTGAGGTAGTTGGCCGTTCGCAGACCGATGGGCTGGGGCAGCCCTACCCTTTGCTGCACCTGCGGCTGATCCGCGCAGGGGCCTGACGCTTCTGCCGTGTTGTCTCGCCAAAACGGCGTAAATGACACAGATTCCCAGCCCCTCGACCGCCCAGGCAGGTACAATGGCGGCCTTTCCCTGCCTTTGCGAATCGCCGTCATGTCTGAGCCCGTCCGCCTGTCCAAACGCCTTATCGAGCAATTCGGCTGTTCCCGCCGCGAAGCCGAGCTGTACATCGAAGGCGGCTGGGTCACGGTCGATGGCGTGGTGGTCGAGCAGCCGCAGTTCAAGGTCGACGGCCAACACGTCGAGCTGCTGCCCGGTGCGCGTGCCGAAAACCTCGAACCCGTGACCCTCCTGCTCAACCAGCCTGCCGGCCTGGACACCGAGTCGGCCCGTATCAGCATGACCATGGACACCCTCAGCGAGGCGCACCGTGAGGGTGTTCGGCCGCTGCATGGGCACTTCACCAAGCTGTCCTGCATTGCCCCCCTCGAGCGTGGCGCCAGCGGCCTGCAGATTTTCACCCAGGATTGGCGCGTAGCGCGCAAGATCGACGCCGACCTGCGTCGCCTGGAGCAGGAATACATCATCGAAGTCAGCGGCGAAGCCACCCCGCAGGCGCTGGAGCGCCTGGCCCGAGGTGTGATGCGCAATGACCGGGAGTTGCCCAAGGCCAAGGCCAGCTGGCAGAACGAAACCCACCTGCGCCTGGCCTTGAAAAACCCGCAGCCGGGGCAGATTTCCGAACTGTGCGCCAGCCTGCGCCTGCAGATAATCAGCATGCGCCGCATTCGCCTGGGCGGTGTGTCCATGGGCAAGCTGCCATTGGGACAGTGGCGCTACATGGCTACCAGCGAACGTTTCTAAGCAATACCGCCGCGCCGGATGGCACGGCTCAGAACAGGATTTCAGCCAAATGAACCACAACGATGTACTGCGCAGCCTGCGCTACATGCTCAAGATCAACGATGCCAAAATGGTCGGCATCATCAAGCTGTCGGGCCTGGAGGTCAGCGCCGAGACCCTGGCCAGCTACCTCAAGAAAGAGGAAGAGCCCGGCTTCGTGCGCTGCCCCGACCCGGTCATGGCGCACTTTCTGGATGGCCTGGTGATTCATCGCCGCGGCAAGGACGACAGCCGCCCGCAACAGCCGGTCGAGCTGCCGGTGACCAACAACACCATTCTGAAAAAGCTGCGCGTGGCGTTCGAGCTCAAGGAAGAAGACCTGCACGTGATACTCAAGTCGGTCAACTTCCCGGTCTCCAAACCCGAACTCAGCGCGCTGTTCCGCAAGGTCGGCCATGACAACTACCGGCCCTGCGGCGACCAGCTGCTGCGCAACTTCCTCAAGGGCCTGACCCTGCGCGTGCGCGGCTAAGTGGCCATGCAGCATACGGTTTCACCGGTCGGCATCGTCCGCTCCTGCTTCAAGGAAAAGTTCGCCATCCCGCGCCAGCCCCACCTGGCACCCGCGGCGCGTGGCGTGCTGGAGCTGCTGCCGCCGTTCGACCAGGGTGATGCCGTGGCGGGCCTGGAGCAGGTCAGCCATGTCTGGCTGTTGTTTCTGTTCCACCAGGCCCTGGAAGACAAGCCACGCCTGAAAGTGCGCCCACCGCGCCTGGGCGGCAACAAGAGCATGGGCGTGTTCGCCACCCGTGCCACCCACAGGCCCAATGGTATTGGCCAGTCGGTGGTACGCCTGGAAGGCGTAGAGCCTGGTCGCCTGCTGCTGTCCGGGATAGACCTGCTCGATGGCACCCCGGTGCTGGATATCAAGCCTTACGTACCCTATGCCGACAGCATTGCCGGTGCCAGCAACCAGATGGCCAGCGAAGCGCCTGCCGCCATCGCCGTGCAATGGCACGACGATGCCCTGCCCCAGGCCCACGCGCATGCGCTGCGCCTGGGCGAGCCACTGGTGGAGCTGATTGAGCAGTGCCTCGGGCAAGACCCGCGGCCGGCGTATCAGGTGCCACCCCCGGAGCGGGTGTATGGGGTCAAGTTCTGGGATGTGCAGGTGCGCTGGCATTATCCGCAGCCGGCGCTGATCCGCGTGCTGGAAGTCGTGCTGGATCATTGATCCGAGCGTGCACAAAAAAGGCGACCCGAAGGTCGCCTTTTTCATTGCCTAACCGCGATCAGCGAGCAGGGCCTTCAGCCACGCCCAGGTCGTCGGTCGGACGGGTGTCTTCCAGCGGTGCGCCGCCAGATGCCAGCTCCGAAGCCAGCTTGTCGTTGTCCATTTCGTTGACCCACTTGGCCACGACCACGGTGGCAACGGCGTTACCGACCAGGTTGGTCAAGGCACGGGCTTCGGACATGAAGCGGTCGATGCCCAGGATCAGCGCCAGGCCGGCAACCGGCAGGTGGCCAACCGCCGACAGGGTGGCAGCCAGCACGATGAAGCCCGAACCGGTCACGCCAGCAGCGCCTTTGGACGCCACCAACAGTACCAGCAGCAGGGTGATCTGGTGGGTGATGTCCATGGTGGTGTCAGTCGCCTGGGCGATGAACACAGCGGCCATGGTCAGGTAGATCGAGGTGCCGTCCAGGTTGAACGAGTAGCCCGTCGGGATGACCAGGCCAACCACCGATTTCTTCGCACCCAGGCGCTCCATCTTCGCCAGCATACGTGGCAGCGCGGACTCAGAAGAGGACGTGCCCAGCACGATCATCAGCTCTTCGCGGATGTAGCGGATCAGCTTGAGGACGCTGAAGCCGTGAGCGCGGCAGATACCGCCGAGAACCACCAGGACGAACAGCAGGCAGGTCACGTAGAAGCAGGCCATCAGGTAGCCCAGCTGCACCAGCGAACCCACGCCGTACTGGCCGATGGTAAAGGCCATGGCACCGAAGGCACCGACCGGGGCCAGCTTCATGATCATGTTGATGATGTTGAACATGACATGGGCGAAGCGGTCGATCAGGTCGAGCACCGGCTTGCCGTAGCTGCCCAGGCGGTGCAGGGCGAAGCCGAAGATCACCGAGAACATCAGCACTTGCAGGATATCGCCGTTGGCGAAGGCACCGACCACGGTGTTGGGGATGATGTTGAGCAGGAAGCCAACGGTGGTCTGCTGTGCGCCGGCGGCGGCATAAGCGGCCACGCTGCTGGCGTTCAGGGTGGTGACGTCGATGTGCATGCCAGCGCCTGGCTTGACCACGTTGACGACGACGAGGCCGATGATCAGGGCGATGGTGGAGACAATTTCAAAGTACAGGAGCGCGTAGCCGCCGGTCTTGCCTACCGACTTCATGCTCTGCATGCCAGCGATGCCGCTGACCACGGTGCAGAAGATGATCGGGGCGATGACCATTTTGATCAGTTTGACGAACCCGTCACCCAGGGGTTTGAGGGCAACGCCGGTTTCGGGATAGAAGTGGCCGAGCAGGATGCCGATGGTGATGGCGACCAACACCTGGACATACAGGGATTTGTACAGCGGCTGACGTGTCGTCATGGCTAATTTCCTCAAGTGTGCCGGTTCACCCTTCCCAGGGTGATGGGCACCTGAATCGCTAACCCTCCTGCACATGGAGGGATTTGTCGTTGTGTTCGAGCTGCCTGGGCAGGCCTCTGCCAGGATCAATAGCAAGGGCAATGCCAAAATGCCCACGAAGGGTGCAAAGGCCGAGATTGCTAGGGACAAGTGCCCAACGACAGGGCGAAAAAGCTGAGGAAGGCTGGCGGATTTCCGCCCGTTGGCGGAATTTGTACAAGGGGTGATGGCGGGAATCCGCCCATAGTGTATGGCGGTATGGCCCTTTCGCGGGTGAACCCGCTCCCACAGGGAAGCACTGCTTTCAAGCATGTGCATGCCTGTGAAAGGGCCGGTACTGCCGATCAATCCAGCGTGAAGGTGATCCGGAAGGCCGCGCCACCCAGCGGCGAATCACCCAGGCTCAAGCCGGCGTCATAGCTGTCGACGATGTCTTTGACCACCGCCAGCCCGATGCCCTGCCCCGGGTGCTGGCTGTCCAGCCGCTCGCCGCGCTCCAGAATGCGCTCGCGCTGATCGGCCGGCACCCCTGGCCCATCGTCTTCGATGCACAGCGTCAGTTGGCCAGGCGCCTCTTCCAGGGTCACCCGTACGTGCCCCAGGCTCAACCGGTAGGCGTTTTCCAGCAGGTTGCCGAGCAGTTCCAGCAGCGCGCCCTGCTCCATCGGCAGCTGCGCGGCCTCGGGTATGTCCAGCGCGACGCTGACCTGCTTGTCGCGGTAGACCTTGGCCAAGGTGCTGCACAAGCTGTCGAGCAAGGGCTTGAGTTGCACGCTGTGACGCACCAGGCCGCTCTTGCGCAGGCTGGCGCGCTGCAGTTGGTAGTCGATCTGCTGGCTCATGCGTTCGATCTGGCTTTGCAGCACCCGCGCCTGCTCGCGCTCACCGCTGCGCTGGCGCAGGCTCTCGCCCACCCCTTGCAACACCGCCAGCGGTGTCTTCAGGCTGTGCGCCAGGTCATCCAGCGAGTCGCGGTAGCGCTGACGCTGTTCGCGCTCGCTGTGCAGCAGACGGTTCAACGAACCGGTCAGGCGCAGCAGCTCCCGGGGGTGCTCGCGGCTCAACCCGTCACGCGCGCCGGCCTCGACCTCGTCCAGCTCGCGGCTCAGCCGCCGCAGCGAACGCAGGCCCCAGGTCAGGCCGGCCCACAACAGCACCAGCAGCGCCAGCAAGGCTGCGCCAAACCCCAGGTAGAGCTTTTCGCGCAGGCCATCGAGGGTGTGCTGGTACTCGCGCACCGGTTGCAGCGCAACGATGCTGTAGGCCGCGCTCTGGCCGCCAAGCAGCTTGATTTCGACGTCATAGACGAAGAACTCTTCGCCATCGCCTTGATGGATGCGGGCGAATTCGTTGCCACGGCCGTCATAGCGGGGGCGGTAGTTGATGTTCTGGTCTGCGGTGGCCCGCGACTGCCACACCAGGTTGCCGTCGCGGTCAAAGATATAGCCGAGCAGGCCGGTGTAGGGCAGGTTGTAGCGTTCGTCCGGCAGCAGCGTCGGCATCTGCAACTGGCCGCGCTCGATGCGGGCGGCGGAGATCAGCGTGGTCACGTCCGAGGCCAGGCGTTGCTCGATGGATTCCTGCAGGGCAAGGCTGAACGCCTTCTGCAAGGCAGGCAGCAGCGCCAGCATGAACAGCAGCGCCAGCACTGCGGCCGCCAACATCAGGCGCACCCGCAGGGAACGGATCATCGGCAGCGCTCGGTAAACAGGTAACCCAGGCCGCGCACTGTGTCGATCGGTTTGAAGCCGTTATCACCTTCCAGCTTGCGGCGCAGGCGCCCTACCAGCACCTCGATCACATTGGGGTCACGTTCTTCATCGCCTGGGTAGAGTTGCTCCATCAGGCGGTCCTTGGCCACCACCTGCTGGTGGTGGCGCATGAGGTATTCGAGGATGCGGTATTCGTAGGCGGTCAGGGCCAGGGGCTGATCGTCCAGGGTCGCCTGCTTGCGGTTGAGGTCGAGCAGCAGCGGGCCTGCGGCGATGGTCGACTGGGTGAACCCGCTGGAGCGGCGCAGCAGCGCGTTGAGGCGCGCTTCGAGTTCTTCGAACTGGAAGGGTTTGACCAGGTAATCGTCGGCACCGGCGGCCAGGCCTTCGACCTTGTCCTGCCAGTTGCCACGGGCGGTGAGGATGAGAATGGGGAAGGTCTTGTTCTGGCTGCGCAGGCGGCCGATCAGTTCCAGGCCGCTCATGCCCGGCAGCCCCAGGTCGATCACGGCCAGGTCGAAGTGGTACTGCTCGGCCTGGTAAAGGGCCTCTTCGGCATCGGCGACAGCCTGGACCACGTGGCCGCTTTCGCCCAGGCGGGTGTAGAGGTGATGGCGAAGCAGCGCTTCGTCCTCGACCACCAGCAGTTTCATGTGCTGCTCCTTGTTTATATGGCCTGTGCCGGCCTCTTCGCAGCGCAAGGCTGCTCCTACAGGCACAGTGGTTGCCCGATGTAGGAGCAGCCTTGCGCTGCGAAGAGGCCAGTGCAGGATAACAACTACCTCAGAACTTGTAGTTCGCCGACAGATAAGTTTGTGCACTGCTGGTCAGGCGCAGGGTGCCGTCTTTCGGCCCGCCGCTGGCGCCCACCTCGGTTGCAGCATTGGTGCGCAGGTAACGGTAGCCCATCTCCACCGATGCCTTGTCGGTGATCTCCTGGATCACACCTGCCTGCAGGCCCACCGCGTAGCCATAGTCGGTATCACGGCTGGCACCTGGGGAATCCTGGGTCAGCTTGGTCATGCCCAGGCTGCCGCCGCCGAACAGTTTGGTGGTATCGCCCACCGGCAGGAACAGGTCATAGCTGCCCAGCAGGTTTTCCTGGCGCAACTTGAGGCCGCTGTGGTCGCCTGAGACGTTATCGTAGGTCATGTAGTAGCGACCCTGGTCGTTGATCTTACCCACGCGCACGCCCCAGGTGTCGTCCTTGCCGATGATGCCGTCGGCGTTCAGGTTGTCGGTGTTGCGTTGCAACAGGCCCGACTTGCGGACTTTATCGCTGGTCTGGCCGTAGGTCAGGCTGGCGAAGTTTTCATCGGCGGCCTGGGCGGTGGTAATGCCTGCGGCGCAGACGGCCATGGCGGCGAGCAAGGTGTTGAAGGTTTTCATGGCTTCGTACTCCAGTTGGATGCGCTGTTTCTGTCTGGAAGCTAGAGTAAGGAGGGCACCCTGAACCGTGACTGAACCCTGGCTGAACCAGGGCTGAACGAACTGTCTGCAAGACAAGGAGTAGTAAACATGCGCGCCCTGCTGGCCCTGACCTTGATGTGCAGCGCCGCCCTCGCCCAGGCGGCGGTAGTTACCCGCGAGATCCCCTACCAGGACGACGATGGCAAGCGCTATGTCGGCTACTACGCCTATGACGATGCGCTGGACGACAAACGCCCGGGCATCGTGGTGGTGCATGAGTGGTGGGGCCTGAACGACTACGCCAAGCGCCGCGCCCGCGACCTGGCAGCCTTGGGCTACAAAGCGCTGGCGATCGACATGTACGGCGATGGCAAGCACACCGAGCATCCGCAGGATGCTCAGGCGTTCATGGCCGAAGCGATGAAAGACCCGGCTGCCGCGGCCGCGCGCTTCGACGCTGGCCTGGAGTTGCTGAAAAAGCAGCCGAACGTCAACAAGCACCAACTGGGCGCAGTGGGTTACTGCTTCGGTGGCAAGGTGGTGCTCGATGCGGCGCGCCGGGGAGAAAAACTCGATGGCGTGGTGAGTTTCCATGGCGCGCTGGCCACCCAGACGCCAGCCAAGCCGGGCGTGGTCAGGGCCGACATACTGGTCGAGCACGGCGCGGCGGACAGCATGGTCACCGAACAACAGGTCGATGCGTTCAAGGCGGAAATGGACGCGGCCAAGGTCAACTACAAATTCGTCAGCATCCCCGGGGCCAAGCATGGCTTCACCAACCCGGACGCCGACCGTTTGAGCCATGGCGAGCATGGTGGCCCGGACATTGGTTACAACAAGGCAGCCGATGAAAGCTCATGGGCGGATATGCAGGCCTTCTTCAAGAACGTGTTCAAGTAACGATCGCCGGGGCCGCTTTGCGGCCCATCGCGACGCAAGGCCGCTCCCACACCGCCGTCGCGGCTGGCACAATAGCCCCCATGAACACACTTCCCACCTGCTGCTCCCCACTTCAGCACCATTGGCCCCTGCCCCGCCCGTTGCCGGGTGCAGTGCTGGTCAGCTGTGCCTTCGACCCGGCCCACCTGGCTGCCGACGACTTCCAGCGTGCCGGCATTGCACAAAGCGCCAGCCTGCAACGCTCGGTGGCCAAGCGCCAGGCCGAGTACCTGGCCGGCCGTGTCTGCGCCCGCGCCGCCTTGCAACGGCTGGATGGCCGCGACTTTGTGCCGGGCACCCACGAAGACCGCTCGCCCATCTGGCCGGCCGGCATCCACGGCTCGATCACCCACGGCAAAGGTTGGGCCGCCGCCGTCGTCGCGGGCCAAGGCAGCTGCCGCGGCCTGGGCCTGGATCAGGAGTCGCTGCTGGATGACGAGCGTGCCGAGCGCCTGATGGCGGAAATCCTCACCCCCGCCGAACGTGAGCGCCTGGACCGCCGCCAGCTCGGCCTGACAGTGACGCTGACCTTTTCGCTCAAAGAAAGCCTGTTCAAGACCCTCTACCCGCTGACTCGCCAGCGTTTCTATTTCGAGCACGCCGAAGTGCTGGAGTGGTCCACCGAGGGTTTGGCCCGCCTGCGCTTGCTCACCGACCTGTCACCCGAATGGCAACGCGGCAGTGAACTGCAGGGCCAGTTCTGCCTTCAGGACGGCCACCTGCTGAGCCTGATCAGCGTCTGACCTTTACTGGGGCGCCTGTGCACGCGGCCAGTTGAGGCTGAAGCAGGCGCCGCCCAGCGCCTCGCTGCGCCCTACCGTGGCCCTGCCAGCGTGCCAGTAGATGATCCGCCGAACGATCGACAGGCCCAACCCATGCCCACCAGAAGCCCGGGTGCGGCTGTCGTCGAGCCGGGTGAAAGGCGTGAAGATGCGGTCCCAGACGCCCTCCGGGATGCCTGGCCCGTCATCTTCCACATCGACCCTGCAGCGTTGCTGCCCCAGTTGGTAACTGAGCCGAACTTCGCCCTCGGCATGGCGCATGGCGTTGCTCACCAGGTTCTGCAGCGCCCGGTGCAGGTAGCGCGGCTCGGCCTCGACCCAGGCCCCATCGGTTTCAGCCCCTTGGCAAGCACCGCGCACCACCTTGATGCCGGCCCGCAGCGGCGCGAGTTCCTCGATCACCCGGTCAAACAAGGCATCGAGGTCGACCCGCTGGAATTTCAGCGCCGGCGCACCTTGCTCAAGGCGCGCGTAAGTCAGCATCTCGTCGACCAGTTTGTCCAGGTCCTGGATGTCGCCATCCATGCCGGCCAGGTGCTTGGCGCGGGCTTGGTCGGTACTCGCGGTCTCGATCATCTCCAGGCCAAAGCGCAGGCGCGCCACCGGTGTGCGCAGCTCGTGGGACACCGCCCGCACCAGCTCGCGCTGCATGGTCAACGAGCGCTGCAGGTGCTCGGCCATGCCATTGAATGCTGCAGCCAGGCGCCCGACCGAATCGGCGTCACCGGCCGGTACACGGGTGTCCAGGCTGCCCTGGGCAATACGCGTGGCCGCAATCTCCAGGCCCGACACACGCCGCTCCAGCTGGCGCACCAGCAAATACACCACCAGCCCGATCAGGCACAGCCCGAGAAAGGCAATCAGGATCAGCAACTGCGGCGGGTACGGGTTGAGCTGATGCAACGGGCCGATTTCCAGCACCCAGGGAGACCCCGAGAGCCCGGAGAACACACGGATCGAATCGCCATCCTTGCCCAGGGCCATGACGGTATCGCCCTCCTCTACCCGCCGCCGCTGGTCGTCATCCAGGCCGACCCGCTCCAGCCGTTGCAGGGCGATGTCGAAACCAAACCCCTTGCTCTGCTTGAGTTGCGCAAGGCGCTGCTGCTGCTCGGTCACCGGGTAGCGCACCAGTTCGTCCGCCAACAGGTAAAGGGTGGCCCGGGCCAACTGCTCGCTGACCTGCTTAATCTGGGCCACCAGCAGTACATCCTCGCGGCCAACCTTGCGCAGCACCTGGGCGGCGTGCGGGCCGGTCTTTTCGACCACCACCAGGCCGCGATACAACCGGGCCCGCTGGCCACCGTCAAGGGTGCGCGCCGACATCGGCTGCAGCGCCAACGGCACCCCAAGCAGGCGCTCCCACATCAGCAATGAGCGCTTGCGTTCGGTTTCGTTCTGCACGGCCAGGTTGTCGGCCATCAGGCTGAAAGTGCCTTGGGCCAGGCCCTCGCGGTGCTGGGCGGCGCGCACTTCGTTGACCAGGTGCAGGCTGAGCACCCCGAGCAGCGCCACCAGCACCAGCACGGCGAGCATGCCGCCATAGATGCGCAGAAAGATCGAGTTGTTCATGGCGCCTCGCCGACGAACAGGTAACCCTTGCTGCGCAGGGTCTTGATCAGGCGTGGGTGGATCGGGTCGTCACCGATCTTGGGGCGGATCTTGGAAATGCGCACATCGATGGAGCGGTCCTGGCCGTCGTAGCCAACACCGCGCAGGGCGGTGAAAATCTGCTCGCGCGACAAAACCCGGCCGGCGTTGCTGGCCAGCAGCCAGAGCAGGTCGAATTCGGCGCCGGTCAGGTCTATCAGTTGCTCGCCCAGCCGCGCTTCGCGCAGGCGGTTGTCGATGCGCAGCGGGCCGAAGGCCAGGTCCAGGCGCTTGCTTTCGGGCGCTTCGCTGCGCCGCAGCAGGGCCTGGATACGCGCCAGCAACACGCGCGGGCGCACCGGCTTGCACACATAGTCGTCGGCGCCCAGGTCCAAGCCCTGCACTTGGTCGAGTTCGTCGCTGCGGGCGGTGAGCATGAGGATCGGGCCCGCATATTGGCCACGCACCCGGCGGCAGATGCTCAGGCCGTCTTCACCGGGGAGCATGAGGTCAAGAATCACCAGGTCAGGCTGGCTGTCGACAATGCGTCGCACCGCGCGGCCGCCATCGCCCTCGACGGCCACCTCGAAGCCGTTGGCCTGGAGGTATTCGGCCGTGAGCTCGGCCAGGCGCTGGTCGTCTTCGACGATGAGGATGCGGGGGGTGGGTTGGTCCATGGCCTTTGCCTTTCAATTGTTGTTTTTCTATGCCCGATACTACGTTCCGCCCCGAGCACTGCCAACCGACCTGCAGTACCGCACTCGCCACTGGACTGAACCGTTTTTTGTGGTAGGGTTCGCGCCCTCAAAATTCTGCCTTGGGGCAGTGCGCTGAAGAAAAATACTGCAAACCACTTGGCACAAGGCCTACAGGCCATACCCACAAAGTACGCACAACTTATCCACAGGCGCTCGCCTTGCAAAGACCCTGATACCGCATTATCTTGTATCCCGATCGCAGCGAACCACTACATGTTGGGGTTCGTGCAAAATCACACACAAAAGTCAACCCGGCAAATTATTCGATTTTCCGGTTGAACTTCAGGTGATTTGACCAGCCATACCGCTCCAGCGGACTACTGAACTGCAACAGCTTTTGGGTACTGCCCAAAACCTTTGACTTCGGCCAGGGAGCGGCAAGCTATTGCCCCTTATTCCTGAGTCTGTCCCGAAGTCGGTACGCCCGAGCGGGCGGATGCGCGCGCATGACGCATCCCCGCACGGGTGATCGAGCAAGTGGACGGAACGGTGGGCGCCCAAAAGGCGCCTGTACAATATAGAAACTGTGGAGACACCCACCCATGCAAACCGACACAACTCGCGAGAACCCGCAGGCCCAGGTGCCGCAGGCCGCCGATTCCAACCAGGATCTGGCTGCCACCGCCCCCGGCCAACTGCGCGTGATCAAGCGCAACGGCACTGTCGTCCCCTACACCGACGACAAGATCACCGTGGCCATCACCAAGGCGTTCCTCGCAGTTGAAGGCGGCACCGCCGCCGCCTCGTCGCGTATCCACGACACCGTCGCGCGCCTGACCGAGCAGGTCACTGCCACGTTCAAGCGTCGCATGCCATCGGGTGGCACCATCCACATCGAAGAAATCCAGGACCAGGTCGAACTGGCCCTGATGCGTGCCGGTGAGCAGAAAGTCGCCCGCGACTACGTGATCTACCGCGACCAGCGTGCAAAAGAGCGCGCCACCCGCGCCAACACCGACGCCGTGGTCGAGCCGCACCCAAGCATCCGCATCACCCTGGCCGACGGCAGCCTGGCGCCGCTGGACATGGCGCGCCTGAACACCATCATCAGCGAAGCCTGCGAAGGCCTGGCCGAAGTCGATGGCGACCTGATCCAGCGCGAAACCCTGAAGAACCTGTACGACGGCGTGGCCATCAAGGACGTCAACACCGCCCTGGTGATGACCGCCCGTACCCTGGTCGAGCGCGAGCCGAACTACTCGTTCGTCACCGCCCGCCTGCTGATGGACACCCTGCGTGCCGAAGGCCTGGGCTTCCTCAGTGTTGCCGACAGCGCCACCCACCACGAGATGGCCGAGCTGTACGCCAAGGCGCTGCCAGCCTACGTCGCCAAAGGTATCGAGTTCGAGCTGCTGAACCCGGCGCTGGCTGACTTTGACCTGGAAAAACTGGGCAAGGCGATCAACCACGAGCGCGACCAGCAGTTCACCTACCTGGGCCTGCAGACCCTGTACGACCGCTACTTCATCCACAAGGATGGCGTGCGCTTCGAGCTGCCACAGGTGTTCTTCATGCGTGTGGCCATGGGCCTGGCGCTGGAAGAGAAAGAAAAAGAAGCCCGTGCAATAGAGTTCTACAACCTGTTGTCGTCCTTCGACTACATGGCCTCGACCCCGACCCTGTTCAACGCCGGTACCCTGCGCCCGCAGCTGTCCAGCTGCTACCTGACCACCGTGCCGGACGATCTGTCGGGCATCTACCACGCGATCCACGACAACGCCATGCTGTCGAAATTCGCCGGTGGCCTGGGCAACGACTGGACCCCTGTGCGTGCACTGGG
This sequence comes from Pseudomonas sp. SWRI50, assembly GCF_014269095.1. Taxonomy (NCBI): domain Bacteria; kingdom Pseudomonadati; phylum Pseudomonadota; class Gammaproteobacteria; order Pseudomonadales; family Pseudomonadaceae; genus Pseudomonas; species Pseudomonas sp. SWRI50. Next base: position 132,542 of record NZ_JABWRW010000013.1, read on the forward strand.
CTCCTACATCAAGGGCACCAACGGTAAATCCCAGGGCGTCGTACCCTTCCTGAAAGTGGTCAACGACACCGCCGTTGCGGTCAACCAGGGCGGCAAGCGCAAGGGCGCTGTCTGTGCCTACCTGGAAACCTGGCACCTGGACATCGAAGAATTCATCGAGCTGCGCAAGAACACCGGTGATGATCGTCGTCGTACCCACGACATGAACACCGCCAACTGGATCCCTGACCTGTTCATGAAGCGCGTCTTCGATGACGGCAAGTGGACCCTGTTCTCGCCCTCGGAAGTGCCTGATCTGCACGACCTGACCGGCAAGGCCTTCGAAGAGCGCTACGAGTACTACGAAGCCCTGACCGAGTACAACAAGATCAAGGTGTTCAAGACCATCCAGGCCAAAGACCTGTGGCGCAAGATGCTGTCGATGCTGTTCGAGACCGGCCACCCATGGCTGACCTTCAAGGACCCGTGCAACCTGCGTTCGCCGCAGCAGCACGTGGGCGTGGTCCACAGCTCGAACCTGTGCACCGAGATCACCCTGAACACCAACAAGGACGAGATCGCGGTCTGCAACCTGGGCTCGATCAACCTGCCGAACCACATCGTCGATGGCAAGCTGGACACCGCCAAACTGCAACGCACCGTGAACACCGCCGTGCGCATGCTCGACAACGTGATCGACATCAACTACTACTCGGTGCCGCAAGCGCGTAACTCGAACCTCAAGCACCGCCCTGTTGGCCTGGGCATCATGGGCTTCCAGGACGCACTGTACCTGCAGCACATCGCCTACGGTTCCGACGCTGCTGTCGAGTTCGCCGACAAGTCGATGGAAGCGGTGAGCTACTTCGCGATCCAGGCGTCCTGCGACCTGGCCGACGAGCGTGGCGCCTACGAGACCTTCCAGGGTTCGCTGTGGTCCAAAGGCATCCTGCCGCTGGATTCGCAACAGATCCTGATCGAGGCCCGTGGCCAGAAGTACATCGACGTCGACCTGAACGAGACCCTGGACTGGGCGCCGGTGCGTGCTCGCGTACAAAAAGGTATTCGTAACTCGAACATCATGGCCATCGCGCCGACCGCGACCATCGCCAACATCACTGGCGTGTCGCAGTCCATCGAGCCGACCTACCAGAACCTGTACGTGAAATCGAACCTGTCGGGCGAATTCACCGTGATCAACCCGTACCTGGTTCGCGACCTGAAAGCCCGCGGCCTGTGGGACTCGGTGATGATCAACGACCTGAAGTACTACGACGGTTCGGTGCAGCAGATCGAGCGTATCCCGCAAGAGCTGAAAGACCTGTACGCCACCGCGTTCGAAGTCGAGACCAAGTGGATCGTCGATGCTGCCTCGCGTCGCCAGAAGTGGATCGACCAGGCTCAGTCGCTGAACCTGTACATCGCTGGCGCTTCGGGCAAGAAGCTGGACGTGACCTACCGCATGGCCTGGTACCGTGGTCTGAAAACCACCTACTACCTCCGTGCCCTGGCTGCGACCAGCACCGAGAAGTCGACCATCAACACCGGCAAGCTCAACGCCGTTTCCAGCGGCGGCGACAGCGCCCCGGTTCAGGCCGCCGGCCCGGCACCTGTGCCAAAGGCGTGTGCGATCGACGAGCCTGACTGCGAAGCCTGCCAGTAAGGCCTGATGCCGCAAGGGGTGCCCACGAGCGCCCCTTGCGGCATTTTTGTATCCGCGCTCCAGAGAAGCCTTGCCCTTTGCCCACCGCTCGCGCGGCTCGGTAAAAGAGCAGGACCTCTCAAAAAAAGGATGTACCCCATGGCGCGGAAAAAAGTGGCAACTCGCAAAATTGGTCGCAATGCTGAAACCGGCCGCTTCACCTCGGTCGAAGAAGCACGCAAGCACCCCAAGACCCATGTGGTCGAGACCCTGCGCAAGCAGTGCAGCTAACACGCACTGTGTAGGAGCAGCCTCGTGCTGCGAAGAGGCCGGTGATGGCAGCGAAATGTGCTGTGCATGCGCCGTCCTCTTCGCAGCACAAGGCTGCTCCTACATGACGCGCAAACCCCATATACAGTGTTTAACAAACAAAAAACCACAACATATAGTGCCAAACCTTCGTTTAGCGGCTACACTCTTGCCCGAACGAACGGCACACCCTTGGTGAACGGATGCGCGCTAAACCGGTCGAAAAAGTTACCCTCGCCGGCCAGACTCGCACCCCGATCGAAGGCGAATTCCGGTATACTGCGCCCCCTCTGAAAAGGGCACCTTTCAAGTCCCTGGCCCCTCGGTGAGGCCTGGCCAGGCACAAGCACATCCAGATGTAACGAGAGTCAGCCTCTCGAGCTGTCCATTCGCCGTAACGGCCTTGCGTCAGGCATCACATTCTTAAAATCCAACCGGTTGCCTGAGGGCGACCCTCAAGCAGGAGCCAAACCATGCTGAGCTGGGACGAATTCGACAAGGAAGACGGCGAAGTAGCCGCCAAAGGCAACACCCCTGCGCAGGCCAACGCCGCTGCCACCCTCGACAAGCTCGACAGCGCCGGCGGTGCCGCCGCCCTGGAAGCCCGTGCCGCTACCGCTTCTGACTCCGAAGCCGTAAAACGCGCCAAGGCTGCCCTTGACGCCCTCGACGTTGCCGAAGGCCTGGCCGAGCTGGAAGGCTCTGCTGCCCGCGTTGCGGTCGATGAAAAGCGCATGATCAACTGCCGCGCCGACCTCAACCAGCTGGTGCCATTCAAGTACGACTGGGCCTGGCAGAAGTACCTCGACGGCTGCGCCAACCACTGGATGCCGCAAGAGGTCAACATGACCGCCGACATCGCCCTGTGGAAGAGCCAGGACGGCCTGACCGAAGACGAGCGCCGCATCGTCATGCGTAACCTCGGCTTCTTCTCCACCGCCGACTCCCTGGTTGCCAACAACCTAGCCCTGGCCGTGTACCGCCTGATCACCAACCCGGAGTGCCGCCAGTACATCCTGCGCCAGGCCTTCGAAGAGGCGATCCACACCCACGCCTACCAGTACTGCATCGAGTCGCTGGGCATGGATGAAGGCGAGATCTTCAACATGTACCACGAGATCCCGTCGGTCGCGAAGAAAGCCGCCTGGGGCCTGAAGTACACCCGCGCCATCTCCGACCCGGAATTCAACACCGGCACCCCGGAAACCGACAAAGAGCTGCTGCGCAACCTGATCGCCTACTACTGCGTGCTGGAAGGCATCTTCTTCTACTGCGGCTTCACCCAGATCCTGTCGATGGGCCGCCGCAACAAGATGACCGGCGTTGCCGAGCAGTTCCAGTACATCCTGCGTGACGAGTCGATGCACCTGAACTTCGGTATCGACGTGATCAACCAGATCAAGATCGAGAACCCGCACCTGTGGGATGCCTCGATGAAAGAAGAAGCGACCCAGATGATCCTGCAAGGGACCCAGCTGGAGATCGAATACGCCCGCGATACCATGCCGCGCGGTGTACTGGGCATGAACGCAGCGATGATGGAGGACTACCTCAAGTTCATCGCCAACCGTCGCCTGACCCAGATTGGCCTGAAGGAAGAGTACCCAGGCACCACCAACCCGTTCCCGTGGATGAGCGAGATCATGGACTTGAAGAAGGAGAAGAACTTCTTTGAGACCCGTGTGATCGAGTATCAGACCGGTGGGGCGTTGAGCTGGGACTGATTGTCCGGGCTGAGCATCGAAAAGGCTGCCGAATGGCAGCCTTTTTTATTCTTTACTAAACGCTTCTATGAAGCGCACCGCTCAGCTTCGAGAAGGCGCTCGGCCGCCTGAGCGGTCACTTCTTTGACGAACACTGCATGCGAAAGCTCGACACAGACCAGCACCGTAGCGTGCTGTTACTGCGCAACGGTCAGTACCAGCTGACCACCATGGTCAGCGAGTCCGGGACCCATACCTTGCTAGCACATCACCCTATTCCGGAGAACCGGCACCTGCGCTGGTGGCTGACCCATGAGGTAGTGGCGATGCTTCGTGATAGGCAGGTTGATGATGTCGAGGGTGTACCGCAGCTGGGGCAGATGTGTTGGCCTGGTGGGGTGTCGGCAACGTTGTTGTATTGGCAGAGTGCCCAGCGGGCCTTGCGGCTCCATGGGGTGTAAAAAAGCGGCTACAGCTTTGCCCGCGCGCTCGGCAATACCGCATTCGTAGAACAACCCATTCATTAGTGATTCAGCGGGGCCTGTGGGAGCGGGCTTGGCAGGCCGGCTGCTTCGAACTCGAGACTATAGGTCATCCAGCTCTACCTTCACGCGCTGCGGGGCGGCTAGCCGCTCGCTTACGGTCGCGATCAGGTCTTCATCCTCCTCGGTCATCAGCACCGGCCGAAAGGGCAGTTTGCCCCGCTCGGCTACATATTGCAGCGCTTGGCGCATGAGCTCGGAGGGTGTAACACCAAGACGTTCCAACTCCTGATAGGCACGAGCCTTGAGCTCATCGTCGACACGAACGTTGATGGATGCCATGGGCGCTCTCTCCAGGTAAAGACATTCGTCATTACACTGCACCGTTTGCCGGTGCAGTGCAAGCGCGTCTCGTCTCTTGCTGGCCTCAGTGCCCTACGCAGGCAGCGCCATCCGGTACTCGATCACCCCCGGCTTTTCAGCAATCCAGTCGTACAGCCGCTGTGCAGTCTGGTTGGTTTCCTGGGTATGCCAGTACAGCCGGTCGCACTGTTTCTCCCGTGCCTGGCCCTGAACGTACTCGATCAACTGCTTGCCAACCTGCCTCCCTCGCGCGTTTGGGCAAACGTACAGGTCTTCCAGATAGCAGAAGTCGTTACGCCCCCAAGTCGAGCGATGGAACACAAAATGGACGAAACCGAGGATGCGCTCACCGTCCGTGGCGACGGCGCAGTGCACGGGCTCTGCCGGGTCGAAAAACCGCGCCCAGGTCAGCTCGGTGGTGGCCTTGCTCAGTTCCACTTTGTAGAACGCTTGGTACTGGTCCCAGTAGGGGGACCATTGTGGAAAATCGCTCTGTTCCAACTCACGAACCGAAACCAACGCTTGTGCTGTCATCGTGGACCCCTTTCAATGTGGGAATGGTCTGAAAACAGATGCATTTATAGCGATAGAATGGCCTGAATAGCCCCGCCACTTTTTGCAAGCGAACCAGACCAATGTTCAAACACGCACAACTGCAATCGGTCAAAGCCTGGATGAGCGACCCGGCCCATGGCGCGTTGTCGTTGCATGTGCGGATCCAGCGGGCGATTCGCCAATTGATCCTTGATGGCGCGCTGCCGGTCGGTAAATCGCTGCCGGCTTCACGCCCATTGGCCCAGTCGCTGGGCGTCTCGCGGGATACCGTGGAGGCGGCTTACAGCCAGTTGCATGCAGAGGGCTTCATCGAGCGTCGGGTGGGCAGCGGAAGCTTCGTCTCGCAACGCGCACGGCATCTGCCACGGCGACAGCAAAAACGCGAAACGCGCTGCGATGAGCCACCTCAACTGAGCCGCCGGGCGATGGCCGTGCTGCAGAGCGGGGGCGTGAATAATTTCCAAGGGCCGCGCCCGTTTGCACCGGGCGTAGCCGAGACCCGGCACTTCCCACTGGCGATCTGGGAAAGGCTGGAGCGCCAGGTGTACAAGGAATTTGGCACCCAGGCATTGGAGCACAGTGCGCCACAGGGCATGGCCTGCCTGCGCAGCGCGATCGCTGACTACCTTAACCTCGAACGGGGCGCGCAGGCGTCTGCCGACCGGGTGCTGATCCTCACCAGCTCGCAGCAGGCGCTTAGCCTATGCGCGCAGGTACTCATGGATGCAGGCGATCAGGTACTGGTCGAAGACCCGCTCTACCAAGGCACGCGCAAGGCCGTCGCGGCAGCAGGCCTCGAAGGCGTGCCCGTGCCAGTGGATGAAAACGGCCTGCAGGTGGAACGCATGGCGCCGTTGGCCGCCAATGCCAGGGCGGTGTTTCTGACGCCGTCCCATCAATATCCCACCGGCGCCACATTGTCGTTGGACAGGCGCCTGCAGGCCATCGAGTGGGCAAGGCAGCAGCGCGCCTGGATCATCGAAGATGACTACGACAGCGAGTTCCACTACGAAGGCCGGCCGACTGCCTGCGTGCAGGGCCTGGACCCGCATGAACGCACGCTGTACATCGGCACGTTCACCAAGTCGCTGTTCGCCGGGCTGCGCATCGGCTACTTGCTGTTGCCGCCTGCTCTCGTCGCGCCGATGACCAGTGCACGCACGCTGCAGGACGGGCATACGGCCTCCATTGCCCAGCTGACCCTGGCGCGGTTCATGGAGGGCGGGCACTACACGGCGCATGTGCGGAGCATGCGGGCGCTGTATGCCGCGCGCCGGGACATGCTGGCCGAGCTTGTGCACAAGCACTTGGGGGCGTTTCTGGCGCCAAGCATTCCGGCCGGGGGGCTGCAGATGCCCTGCCACTTCGTGCAGGTCTTGCCAGAGGATGCGGTAGTGAGGGCGGCGCATGCGGCGGGGATCGACCTGCTGGGGCTCGGCAGTTTGTATGCATCGCCGAGGAATGATGTGGGCCTGTTGATGGGGTTTGCGGCGCTGACGCCTGGCGAGATGCGTGTAGCGGTGGGGAAGCTGGCTAAGGTGTTTGCGGGGCTCAAGTAGAGGCCTCGCCCCCGCCACAAAGGCATCGATGTGCCGTACTGGGGCGCCCAGAGACGTGGTCGAGGGTGAGACCGTTGCTAAGTCTAGAAGCAATTGCAGCTGCTTCAACTCACCGACTGGAGCAGCGCACTGTTTTCATTGATACGGCCTTGCACGGTTTGAAGCGTGTCTTGGGTGATCATCTGCGGATACATACGCTCGGCCATGCGCCTAAACTGACTCGCTGCTGCGCATATGCGGTCGATGATGGCGGCGGCGGCCGCCGGCGTAATGTCTGCTTCGCTTGCCAGGCGCAGCATCGCTTCCCGGTCGATCGCCAAGGCCTCCCCCATCACATCCATCTGATGATAACCGCCAGGGCCTTCGCAAAAGGTCACGTCATACGCGGGTGCCAGTTTCCACTCGCCTGCTCGCGACATCACGTAGGAAAAATTCTTGGGATGGTCATCGCGGTTATTGAACACCACGTTAAAAACAACTCGCTCAAAGGCGCGCGCTTTCTCTCGCAGGTCGTTGGTGCACAGCTGAGTCGCCCGCAAGAAGTTGACGTAATCCAGGGCACCGGGTGACCTGAAGTCGGCGCCGGTATAGGCCGCCAAGCTCTGCATCGGCACACGCAGATCCCCCTGGCGATCAAAACGTCGGCTGGCGAAAGCGGCCAGCCCATTTGGCAAACTGAAATGCTGGGTATCAGGCGTCGCAATGCCGCACTGGCGTAGGCACTCGGCATAGACCATTTCGATAGCGCAGACTTCAGGGTGCTCTTCTCTCGCCGGGAACTTGATCAGCCAAGCTTCCAGGCCTGCCCTGGCAACGGTAGTAAATGCCCCCGTGTGCGGATCGCGATAGACCAAGGCTTTTGGCCTGGCGCCTTGAGGGGAGCCCCCTACCAGCAGCAGCTTCTGCACAAACGCGGCTCCGTCCCCCTTGAGTACCTCTTGTACCTCGGCGGCCAGCAGGTCGAGCGGGATATGCTCCGCAGGTTGCAGCCCCTCGGCCGCAACGGGCTCGAACGACAGGGCACCCATGGCGTTATTGCCGATGTAAGCCAACCGCTCCAATGGCCCTACGCGAGCAACGTTGAGCCCACGACGCTTGAACAGGCGGTCCATCAGCAGCATGCCCCAGCCATCGGGCATCGCATCGTAGACAGGCCCCGGCAAACCGGACTGATGGGCAGGGAAGCCTCTACGCAATGCGTCACCTTGCAACGGCATGGCATACGACGACAACTCAAGCCCACGCAGCTTCGCTTCGCTGCTGTACTCGAACACAATCTGCGGACGGCTAGAGACGGCCGTGGTGGACACGAGCGTGCCCCACAGCCAGCGCTCACCCCAACCTAATCACAATATTCTGTGTCTTATTGATGAAATAATCAGTTTAGCAACAAAATAATGGAATTAAATTAAGATACGCATACACGATCTTGATCGTCATGGAGGTTAGAGAAAATCAAGACACCCCTACCCTACACAAGACTCAGTCATCGTATCTCCACACGAACCCCTGGCCCCCGGTATAGAGCCCACCACCCCTCATACCACGCAGAATGCCGCGACAACATCTGACCCTCATCACACCACAAAGCGTTGACATCCCCACCACCACTTGATAAAAATCGCCACAGTTGTACGACAACGCATAACAAAAACAACAATCCGTGGACGATCGCCATGTCGACTTCAATCGCGCTATACCCCCGCGTTGCACCTTTCCCGATTTCGTCACCTGCGGCCACCTAGGGCCGTAAGCCCGTTTCACCCTCCCTGGCCGTGACCGGCCCGTTACCTACCCGCCCCTACCGCTGGCCGCTTGCGCGTGCACGGTGGACGGGCCGCCACACCCTTTTGTGGAGCACAACAATAATGAGAATCTGCCAAACCCTTCCCTTTGCCCTGCTCGGCGTCGGCATGCTCGGCAGCCTGCCGGGTACCACGCTGGCGGCGGGCTTTGTCGAGGATGCCAAGGCCACGCTCGGCCTGCGCAACTTCTACATCAACCGCAACTTCACCAACCCCAGCAACCCGCAAAGCAAGGCCGAGGAATGGACGCAGAGCTTCATCCTCGATGCCCGCTCGGGCTTTACCGAGGGGCCGGTGGGGTTCGGTGTGGATGTGCTGGGCATGTGGTCGGTGAAGCTTGATGGCGGTGGCGGCACCTACGGCACCGGGCTGCTGCCGCGCCACGACGATGGGCGCCCAGCCGATGACTTTGGGCGCCTCGCGGTGGCGGGCAAGGCGCGGATCTCGAAGACCGAGCTTAAGATCGGCGAATGGATGCCGGTGCTGCCGATCCTGCGCTCCGACGATGGCCGTTCGCTGCCGCAGACGTTCCGCGGGGGGCAGGTCACCTCCAACGAGATCGCCGGGCTGACGCTGTATGGCGGGCAGTTCCGTGGCAACAGCCCGCGCAATGACGCGAGCATGGAAGACATGAGCTATGGCGGGGCGCTTTCGGATCGCTTCAACTTCGTCGGCGGCGAATACAAGTTCAACCAGGACCGCACACTGGTCGGGCTGTGGAATGCGGTGCTCAAGGACGTCTACCAGCAGCAATACCTGCAACTGAGCCACAGCCAGCCAGTGGGTGACTGGACCCTGGGCGCCAACCTGGGCTACTTCCATGGCGATGAAGACGGCTCCGAGCGTGCCGGGCAGTTGGACAACAAGACCTACTCGGGGATGTTCTCGGCCAAGTATGGCGGCAACACCTTCTGGGTTGGGCTGCAAAAAGTCGATGGCGATACCTGGATGCGGGTCAATGGCACCAGCGGCGGGACGCTGGCCAACGATAGCTACAACTCCAGTTTCGACAATGCCAACGAACGCTCGTGGCAGGTGCGGCATGACTTCAACTTTGTCACCGTCGGGGTGCCGGGTTTGACGCTGATGAACCGTTATATCAGTGGGCAGGATGTGCACACCGGTGCGGTTACCGATGGCAAGGAGTGGGTGCGGGAAACGGAGCTTGCGTATGTGATCCAGAGCGGGGCGTTCAAGGATTTGAGTGTGAAGTGGCGGAACTCGAGCATTCGCCGGGATTACAGCAACAACGAGTTTGATGAGAACCGGTTGATCTTCAACTATCCGTTGTCGCTGTTGTAACAAGAGGCTAGCGCGCTCCGTGTAGGAGCGGCCTTGCGTCGCGAAAGGGGCGCGCAGCGGCCCCAGTAATGGTAAGGGCTGCGCAGGTTTGGGGCCGCTGCGCAGCCCTTTCGCGACACAAGGCCGCTCCTACAGTGGATTGCGTAAGCCGGTAAAACCCAAACACGGCTCATTGACAACAGCCAACCCCACTGCCAATAATTCACATAGTCATACGACAACCTACAACAACTAACAACGAGCCGGCCATGACCCCAACTCCCCTCAATCGCCTGCTGCTCACCGGAGCCGCAGGCGGCCTGGGCAAGGTCCTTCGCGAACGCCTGCAAGGCTACGCCGAGGTCCTGCGCCTTTCCGATATCAGCCCGATGGCACCTGCCGCGGGCCCGCATGAAGAGGTGGTGGCTTGCGACCTCGCCGACAAGGCAGCGGTCCACGCCCTGGTCGAAGGCGTAGACGCCATCATCCACTTCGGTGGCGTGTCCACCGAGCATTCCTTCGAAGACATCCTCGGCCCCAACATCTGCGGCGTGTTCCACGTCTACGAGGCGGCGCGCAAGCATGGCGTCAAGCGCATCATCTTCGCCAGCTCCAACCACACCATCGGTTTCTACCGCCAGGACGAGCGCATCGACGCCCACTCCCCGCGCCGCCCCGACAGCTACTACGGGCTGTCCAAATGCTACGGCGAAGATGTCGCCAGCTTCTACTTCGATCGCTATGGCATCGAGACCGTAAGCATTCGTATTGGCTCGTCGTTCCCGCAACCGCAGAACCCGCGGATGCTCTGCACCTGGCTGAGCTACGACGACCTGGTCCAGCTGATCGAGCGCGGGCTGTTCACGCCCAACGTCGGCCACACCATCGTCTATGGCGCCTCCGACAACCGCACCGTGTGGTGGGACAACCGCCATGCCGCGCACTTGGGCTATGCGCCTAAAGACACCTCCGAGGTGTTCCGCGAGGCCGTCGAAGCCCAACCGGCGCCCGCCGCCGATGACCCGAGCATGGTCTATCAGGGCGGCGCCTTCGCCGTGGCCGGACCGTTCAACTGACCCCCGCGCGCCAGGAGGCACGGCCATGAACTGCGAACTGATCGTCGACGCCCGCAACGGTACCGGCGAAAGCCCTGTGTGGCACCCTACCGAACAGGCCCTGTACTGGGTCGACATCCCTGCCCGCACACTGCACCGCTGGCAGCCCAATGGGGCCCAGCAGGCGTGGCAAGGTGACGAAATGCTCGCCTGCATCGCCCGCACCGAACACGGGTGGGTCGCGGGGATGGAAAGCGGCATCTTCCACCTCGAACCCAAGGCCGACGGCAGCCTCGACAGCCGCCTGCTCAGCACCGTCGAACATGCCCAGGGCGGCATGCGCTTCAACGATGGGCGCTGCGACCGCCAGGGCCGCTTCTGGGCCGGCACCATGTTGATGGACATGCCGCAGGGTGCCCATGTCGGGGCGCTGTACCGGCATGACGGCGAAGGGCACCTGCACCTGCAGCAGGACGGCATGATCGTGCCCAATGGCCTGGCCTTCAGCCCCGACGGCACGCGCATGTACCTGTCGGACTCGCACCCCAACGTGCAGAAGATCTGGGTATTCGACTACGACATCGACAGCGGTACGCCCCACAACAAGCGGTTGTTCGTCGACATGCATGCCTACCCTGGCCGCCCAGACGGCGCCGCCATCGACCAGGACGGCTGTTACTGGATCTGCGGCAACGACGCCGGCCAGGTCCACCGCTTCACCCCCGATGGCCGCCTGGACCGCTCGCTCAATGTGCCGGTGAAAAAACCGGCCATGTGCGCCTTTGGTGGCGCCAACCTGGACACCCTGTTCGTCACGTCGATCCGCCCTGCGGGCATTGACCTCTCCGACCAGCCGCTGGCCGGTGGGGTATTTGCCTTCGAACTCGGCATCAAAGGCCTGGAGGAGCCTGCCTTCCGGGGCTGAACCCCCGCTCTGCCACACACTTGCACACACGAAACCGGATAATAAAAACCACGGAGTTTCACCATGACCTTCAAACGCAAGCTGCTCCTTGCCGTACTCCCCTTCGCCTTCAGCCTGTCGATGCCGGCCTCCGCGCTGGACATCAAGTTTGCCGAGATTCACCCGGCCGGCTACCCGACCGTGGTCGCCGAACAGAACATGGGCAAAAAGCTCGAAGCCGCCAGCAATGGCGAGATCACCTTCAAGATGTTCGCCGGTGGGGTGCTCGGCTCCGAGAAGGAAGTGATCGAGCAGGCACAGATTGGTGCCGTACAAATGACCCGCGTCAGCCTGGGGATCGTCGGCCCGGTGGTGCCGGACGTGAACGTGTTCAACATGCCGTTCGTGTTCCGTGACCATGAACACATGCGCAAGATCATCGACGGCGACATCGGCCAGGAGATCCTCGACAAGATCACTAACTCCGAATTCAACCTGGTGGCCCTGGCCTGGATGGATGGCGGCTCGCGCAGCATCTACACGAAAAAACCGGTGCGCAGCCTTGAAGACCTCAAGGGCATGAAGATCCGCGTGCAGGGCAACCCACTGTTCATCGACATGATGAACGCCATGGGCGGCAACGGCATTGCCATGGACACTGGCGAAATCTTCAGCGCCCTGCAGACCGGCGTGATCGACGGCGCCGAGAACAACCCGCCGACGCTGCTCGAGCACAACCACTTCCAGAGTGCCAAGTACTACACCCTCACTGGCCACCTGATCCTGCCGGAACCGGTGGTGATGTCCAAGACCACCTGGAACAAGCTCACCGCAGACCAACAGGCACTGGTGAAGAAAGTCGCGCGTGAAGCGCAGATGGAAGAGCGTGCGCTGTGGGACGCCAAGTCCGCAGCCAGCGAAGAGAAGCTGAAGGCGGCCGGTGTCGAGTTCATCACCGTCGACAAAAAGCCGTTCTTCGACGCCACCGCATCGGTCCGCGAGAAGTACGGCGCACCGTACGCCGACCTGATGAAGCGTATCGACGCCGTCCAGTAATACCGGCCCCTTCCAAGACGACCTCGACAGTGCGGCAGCCGCCGCCCTGTCGCTTTGGTGATGCCTATGAAATCGCTTTTCCTGAGCGTGAACGACACGCTGTACCGCTGCTGCATCTGGATTGCGGGCCTGTCGATCCTGACCATGACGCTGATCATTCCGTGGGGCATCTTCGCCCGCTACGTGCTGGGCACCGGTTCCAGCTGGCCTGAGCCGGTCGCGATCTTGCTGATGGTGGTGTTCACTTTCGTCGGCGCCGCCGCCAGCTACCGGGCGGGGGCGCACATGGCGGTGGCGATGATCACCGACCGCCTGCCCGCCCTGCAGCGCCAGCTGGTTTCACTGCTGGTGCAACTGCTGATGATCGTGGTGTGCGTGTTCATGACCTATTACGGCACCAAGCTGTGCATCACCACCTGGAACCAGTCGCTGGCTTCTCTGCCAGGCATACGCGTGGGCATGACTTACGCGCCGATCCCGGTGGGGGGCGTGCTGACGCTGATCTTTGTCGTGGAAAAACTCCTGCTGGGCGACCAAAGCAACCGCAAGGTGGTGCGTTTCGACCTGGCTGAAGAAAGCGAAGGAGCTGCGTAAATGGATGCGTTCATTCTGTTGGGCAGTTTCATCGCGCTGATCCTGATCGGCATGCCGGTGGCTTACGCCTTAGGCCTGTCTGCGCTGATCGGCGCCTGGTGGATCGATATCCCGCTGCAGGCGATGATGATCCAGGTGGCCAGTGGGGTTAACAAGTTTTCGTTGCTGGCGATTCCGTTTTTCGTACTGGCTGGCGCGATCATGGCCGAGGGCGGCATGTCCAGGCGGCTGGTGGCGTTCGCCGGGGTACTGGTGGGCTTCGTGCGGGGCGGGTTGTCGCTGGTCAACATCATGGCCTCGACGTTCTTTGGCGCGATTTCCGGCTCGTCGGTGGCCGACACCGCGTCGGTGGGCTCGGTGCTGATCCCAGAGATGGAGCGCAAAGGCTACCCGCGTGAATTCTCCACCGCCGTGACCGTCAGTGGCTCGGTGCAGGCGCTGCTGACCCCGCCCAGCCACAACTCGGTGCTGTACTCGCTGGCTGCGGGGGGCACGGTGTCGATCGCTTCGCTGTTCATGGCTGGGGTGATGCCTGGGCTGTTGCTGAGCGCGGTGATGATGGGCCTGTGCCTGATCTTCGCGAAAAAGCGCAACTACCCCAAAGGCGAAGTGATCCCGCTGCGCCAGGCGCTGAAAATCGCTGGCGAGGCACTGTGGGGGCTGATGGCGATGGTCATCATCCTCGGCGGTATCCTGTCGGGCGTATTCACCGCGACCGAGTCGGCCGCCGTGGCCGTGGTCTGGTCGTTCTTCGTGACCATGTTCATCTACCGCGACTACAAGTGGCGTGACCTGCCCAAGTTGATGCACCGCACGGTACGCACCATCTCGATCGTGATGATCCTGATCGGCTTTGCCGCAAGCTTCGGCTACGTGATGACGCTGATGCAGATCCCCTCGAAAATCACCACGGCGTTCCTGACCCTGTCGGATAACCGTTACGTGATCCTCATGTGCATCAACTTCATGCTGCTGCTGTTGGGCACGGTGATGGACATGGCGCCGCTGATCCTGATCCTGACCCCGATCCTGCTGCCGGTGATCACGGGCATCGGCGTAGACCCAGTGCACTTCGGCATGATCATGTTGGTGAACTTGGGTATCGGCCTGATCACACCGCCGGTGGGCGCGGTGCTGTTCGTAGGTTCGGCCGTCGGCAAGGTGAGCATCGAGTCGACGGTGAAGGCGCTGCTGCCCTTCTACCTGGCGTTGTTCCTGGTATTGATGGCCGTGACCTACATCCCTGCCATCTCGCTCTGGCTGCCCAGCGTGGTGCTGTAAAGCCAAATGGGGCCGCTTGCGGCCCCATCCTCTTTTGCAAATGGATCCTGCACATGGCTGTTCCCTCCTCTGCCACTCCCCTCTTTCCTCGCAAGCTGGCGCTGGCGCTACTGGCGCTGCTGGCCTGCTCGTTCGCCGCCAACCACGTTGCCGCACGCATCGCCTTCGATGACGGCACCGGCGTGCTGCTGGCGATTCTCTGCCGCTCCGGCATCACCTTTCTGGTCCTGGCCTGCCTGCTGCTGTGGCAACGCCAGGCAGTGGGCCTGCCGACCGGCACACGGCGCTGGCAATTACTGCTTGGGCTGCTGATCGCCACGCAGAGCCTGTGCCTGTATTCGGCGGTGGCGCGCATCCCGGTGGCACTGGCGCTACTGGTGGGCAATACCTTCCCGATGTTGCTGGCGCTGCTCACGTGGGCCTTGGGCGGCGCGCGCCCGACTGGCCGCACCGTGCTGTTCATGGGCCTGATCCTCTGCGGCCTGGTGCTGGCGCTGGATGTACCGGCGCGGCTGGCCGACAGCGCCGACGCCAACCCGCACTGGGCCCTGGGCGTCAGCCTGGCCTTCTGCGCCGCGTGCGCCTTCGCCTGCGCGCTGTGGATCACCGATCACAAACTGGCCGCCGTACGCGGCCCGGTACGCAGCCTGCTGACCTTGCTGATCGTGTTCTCCAGCATGCTGGTGGCAGGCGCAAGCGGCGTGATGCCTTCCGGGCTGTCGCTGCCCGCCAGCAGCAGCGGGTGGGCGGCCTTGGCAAGCCTGGTGGTGCTGTATGGCGTGGCCTTCACCCTGCTGTTTGTCTGTGTGCCCCGGCTGAACATGGCGCAGAACGCGCCGGTGATGAACATCGAACCGATCGCCACCTTGCTGCTGGGCTGGGCGTTGCTGGATCAGCGCCTGAGTACCTGGCAACTGATCGGCGGTGCCGTGGTGGTGTGCGGCATCGTGCTGCTGACCTATCGCCGGGCGAGCTGAGCAAACATTCTGAAAGGAGCCGCTGATGGCTGTCACCGAACTGCACCTGCAAGACCACCTGACCCGCCTGAGCCTGGCGCCGGACCTGGGCGCCAGCCTGATCAACTGGGAAGTGAAAGCGACCGGGCAGGCGCTGCTGCGCCACTCTGACCAAGACGCGCTGGCCAGCGGCACGCCGCGGCAACTGGCGTGCTACCCACTGGCGCCTTGGTCCAACCGGATTGCCCAAGGGGGGTTCGAGCGCCCCGAAGGTTGGCTGGCGTTGGCGCCCAACACCGCACACGACCCCTACCCGATTCATGGCACCGCCTGGCAGCAGGCCTGGCAGGTGGACCACCACAGTGAACGCCGTGCCCGGCTGACGCTCGACAGTCAGTTGCCCTTTGCCTACCGGGCGACGCTGGATGTGCACCTGCTCGACGGGTGCCTGAACCTCGACTTGCATGTAACCCACCTGGATGAAACGGCCACCTGGTATGGGCTGGGGCTGCACCCCTACTTCCCGCGCTATCCGGACACCCGGCTAAGCGCTATGGCGCAGCATGTGTGGCTGGCAGAAGAGGGGCGGCTGCCTTCGTACCCGGCTGAGCTGCCTGATGACTGGTGCTTCGACACCCCGGCCGGGTTGCCGACCAGGGTGGTCGATCATGCGTTCGGTGGTTGGCCTGGCAGCTGCGTGATCGAACAGCCCAGCGCAGGCTATGCCCTGGAATGCACGGCCAGTGGGTGTGAACACTTTCTGTTGTTCTGCCCACCGGGCAAGGCGTTTTTCTGCTTCGAGCCGGTCAGCCACCCGATCAACGCGCATCACCTGCCAGGGCGGCCAGGGTTGCGGTTGTTGCAGCAGGGTGAGGCGATGAGCTTGGGGTTCAAGATGCAGTATCGGGCGCTGTAGGGGGTTGCCTGTATAGGGGTCGCTTTGCGACCCATCGCCGCAAGCCAGCTCCCACAGGTGCGGCGCTAGCCTTGGAGGCTACACCGTTCGGGTGGGAGCTGGCTTGCCGGCGATGGGCTGCAGAGCAGCCCCGCGATCTCAAGCTTTAAACCAGCACTTCGCCGGTGGCCACGCCCTGCCGCGCGACCGGCTCACCCCGTACCTCACGCGCAACCTTCCACACCAGCACCGCCGCAACGATATCGAACGCTGCCAGCACCACGAACAGCGGGCTGTAGCCGATCTGCGTCACCAGGATGCCGAACACCAGGGTAAACACCGCCGCGCCCAGGTACCCGCACATCCCGCCCATACCTGTCGCGGTGGCCACCTGGTCCTTGCTGAACGAATCCGACGTGATCGAATACAGCGCCCCCGACAGCGTCTGGTGCGCAAAGCCACCCATGCACAGCAGCAAAATCGCGGTATACGGGCTTTCAACCAAGCCAATGCACGCTGGACCGATCATGCAGCTGGCACCGAATACCAGCACCATCTTGCGCGACGTGAACAACGACACCCTCAAGTGACGGTGGAACAGCGGGCTCAGGTAACCACCGAGCACACAGCCGATGTCCGCCGCGAGAAACGGCAGCCAAGCGAACATCGCCACTTCCTTGATGTTCATGTGCCGCTCGGTCATCAGGTACAGCGGGATCCAGGCATTGAAGGTTTGCCAGGCCGGCTCCGAGAGGATTCGCGCGGAGGCGATGGCGTAGAAGTTCCGGGTCTTGAAGATGCGTTTCCAGGCGCCCTTCTCGCGCTTCTCTGCCTTGAAGTGCGCTTCCTGGCCAGACAGGATGTAGTCACGCTCTTCGCTGCTCAAGCGCTTCTGATCGCGAGGGTGTTTGTAGAACAGCATCCACAAAACCGTCCAGACGATGCCGGACACCCCGACCATCACAAAGGCCAGTTGCCAGCCGCTGTGCAGGATCGCCCACACCACCAGAGGCGGCGCCAGCAACGCACCCAGCGAGGAGCCGATGTTGAACCAGCCGATCGCCACCGACCGCTCTTTGGCTGGGAACCATTCAGTGGTGGCCTTGACCCCGGCAGGCAAGCCGGCCGCTTCGGTCATGCCCAGCAGCCCGCGCATGAAGGCCATGCTTTGCCAGCCCGTGGCCAAAGCTGCGCCAGCACACGCCACCGACCAGGCCATGGCGAACACGGCAAAACCGAGCTTGGTCCCGATGAAGTCGATAAACCAGCCGGCGATCGGCTGCATAAGGGCGTAGCACACCTGCCAGGCGGCGACGATCTTGGCGTATTGCTCGGTCGTGATGGAGAGGTCGGTCATCAAGGTGGGGGCAGCCACCGAGAGGGTATTGCGGGCGAGGTAGTTGACGACGAGCCCAGCCGTGACGAGGCTGACCATCCACCAACGGATGCCTTTGATCTTCATGGGTCACCTGAATCTTATTTTTAGAGGTGCGGGTGAGTGCCTCAACGCTGGCAGCGCTAATTGAGACAATTTGTTTCAGGCGCAAGATTGCCATGTCGTAGGTCGTCGTACAACATAAATTGTTAACGGATGTGTATCTATAGGGGGTGTTATTGCAGGGGGTTGTACGACCTCAATCCAGCCCTTGGGCTCGAAGCGCATGGGCTAGCATGTCGATGAAGGTCCTGACTTTGGCGGACCCGTACTTACTCTCCCGGTGCAGCACATGGATCGGCCAGGGGGCTTCTTCGTATTCGGCCAGAATGACCTGCAACTGCCCGTTTGCTATCTCGTCTGCCACTTGGTACGACAGCAACCGTGCGATCCCCAGCCCGCCACTGGCTGCGGCAATCGCCCCATCATTGCTGGTCACCGTCAGTCGCGGTTTCATGCGGACCAAGGTCGGCTCATCCGTCACGCCGAAGCGCCAACCGGCCCGGGGCGACAAGTTGGTGGTGCCGATCACCGCATGGCCTGGCAAGTCCGATGGGTGTTGCGGCACGCCGTGGCGCGCCAGGTAGTCCGGCGAGGCGCAGAGCATGCGCCGCACCCTGCCCACCCGCAGCGCCTTCAGGCCGGAGTCCGGCAGCGGGCCGATGCGCACGGCCACGTCCATGCCCTCCTCGACCATGTTCACCACCCGGTCGAGGAAGTACGCAGACACGTCGACCTCGGGGTATTGCTGCAGGTAACGAACGATGCACGGCATGACGAACTTCTTGCCGAACAGGATCGGCGCAGTAACGGCCAAGTCCCCCTTGGGCGTGGCGTTGATACCGGCCGCGGCTTCATTGGCCTCGTGGATGCTGGCGAGAATATGCCGGGTGTCTTCCAGGTAGCGGCCACCCGCTTCGGTCAGGCGCACGCTGCGGGTGGTGCGCAGCAGCAGTTTGACCCCCAACTGGTCTTCCAGGGCACTGACGGCACGGGTCACTGCGGCGGGCGAGATGTCCAGCCGGCGGGCGGCAGCGGCGAAGCTTTCCAGCTCGCCGACTGCTACGAACACCTTCATCAGGTGAATCTGATCCATGCCGGCTCCTGGGATGTCGGGGGTTGTGGATTATCGATTATCTGCGGTTTTTTCGCTGCCCTGTGCGCAGGCCACAACAGTCAGCACTACAGTTCCAGCACCAAGGCCTGCGCGCCCTCCTCCACTTTAGCCGGCACGGCACAGCAGATCAGCGCCGCACCGCTTTCCGGCATCTCGGCAGGCGGGTTCGGGTAATGCACCTGCCCACTCACCACCTTGGTCTTGCAGGTGCCGCATGAACCACCCCGGCAGCTGAAATCCGGCGACAACCCACGCGCCTCGGCAAGCTCCAGCAAGGTGCCGCTGCCCGGTGCCCAGCGCGCCTCCTTGGCCGAGCTGGCGAAGTACACCGGCACCGGTTCGCTGGCAGCCGGAGGTTGCTGCAGCACCGGCTGGTCGTCATCGGTGTGCCGCCTGAGCGTCGATGGCCCAAAGGCTTCGGCATGGATACGTGCGTCGGGTACATGCACGGCACGCAGCCCTTCGTACAGGTCCTGGGTAAAACTCGCTGGGCCACACACATAGAAATCGTAGTCATCCAGCACCAGCTGGGCTTTCACCTGCTCAATGCCCAGCCGGCCAGCATGCTCGTAGTCGCGCCCCCTGACCGCATCGGCCTCAGGCTGGCTCAGGCAACGGTGCACACGCAACCATTCGCCCGCTTGCTGGCGCAGCGCCGCCAGTTCTTGCTGGAAGGGCAAGTCAGCCAGGCTTCGCGCACCGTGAAACAGGTGAATAGGCCGCGACTGGCGCTGGGCCAATTGTGCTCGTAGCATGGCGATCAATGGCGTGATACCCACACCCGCGCCAATCAGTACAATCGGCCGTGCGCTTTGCTCATCCAGGGTAAAACTGCCCATGGGCAGGCGCACATCGAGCAGGTCCCCCACCGCAATGCGCTCATGCAGATAGCGCGATGCCGCGCCCTGGGCCTTGACGCTGATGCGCAGGTAACCGTCCGACGGGGCGCTGGAAACGCTGTAGGTGCGAATCAGCGGGGCATCGCTGCCCAGCGCGATACGCACAGGAATATGCTGCCCTGGCGCAAACTGCACGGGTGCATCTGCCGCCAGGTAGAACGAGCGAATATCACGGCTCTCCTGCTCCAGGCGCACCACCCGCCACGCCTGCCATTGACGCTGACGCTCACGCTGTTGCAGGCGTTCGCCGGCCTCGGCCCAGGTGCCGGTCATCAGGCTGGTCGGCGCGTATTCTTTAAAGGCCCAGCGCAGCGACACGGCTGCCGGGCGCCATACCACGTGCTCGACGTCCAGCGTCCACAGCCGCTCGGCGCCCTCGAACGCATTGATGGCAGGGCTCTCCAGTACCACTTCGGCATGCCCGCAAAGCTGCAGTACATTGCCGGTGGCGAAGTCGATGAACAGCAGCCCTGCCACCGGGTTCACCAACAGGTTGCCCAGCGTGTTGAAATGCAAATTGCCGGCGTAATCGGGAATGGTCAGGCGGTTGCCCTCGACCTTGACGAACCCAGGCCGACCGCCGCGGTGGGACACATCGACCGAACGCTGGCCATCGTCTTGCTCGACGTAGCTTGCAACAAAAAAGGTATCGGCCGCTTCGATCATGGCAACCGCGCGGGCATCCAGTGCAGTGGCATCGACGCGCCCTTTTGCCAGCTCATCGCTACGCGTGTACTCGCGCAGCTGGATGTACTGAGGGCAGTTGCCGAACGACTGCTCTACCGTCACTTCCAGTTGCCCGTTAAGTGCCTGGCCGATCAGGCCGTTGATTCGGTTGCGCCGGCGCGTATGCAACTCGATGCCCAGCAGCCCAATTGCCTGCCCGCTCGCCAGCCCTGGTGTGGCGGGGTCATCAGCTTTCAGGTCCACGTTGATCAGCAACTGGCGTGGGTCGGGCGAGCTGACGAAGCCTTGCGGGCCTTCGAGGAAGGTTGCCCACGGCCTGCCGTGGGCATCCACACTGCCCGCCACCATGAACGGCAACTGCTGATAGAACGCGCGATGCTGGTCTGGCATGAAGTCGCGAATGACCTTCTGCCCGAACACCTCCATGCGCTCCGACACACCGACCTTTTCCTGCAGGATCTTCTCACCGCTGTGCCAAGGTGACGCGCGATGGCCTGGGAGCTGATGCATGGTGGCATTCCTCGAAAAGGGTTGAGCTCAATCGCCGGCTTGCAGGCCCGTGGCAGTACGCGGCATCGGCACGAAACCTGGCAGCGCCTCGACCCGTGCCAGCCAACTGCGCACGTTGGCGTACGGCTCCAGCGAGACATTGCCCTCTGGTGCATGGGCGATGTAGGAGTAGTTGGCAACGTCAGCGATGGTGGGCTCACTGCCTGTCAGGAAGGGGGCCTTGGCCAGTTCGGCGTCGATCACCTTGAGTAGGGTATGGGCACGGCCGATGACTTCATCGGTGTTGAACGCGGCGCCGAACACGGTCACCAGGCGAGCGGCAGCCGGGCCAAAAGCCAAAGGGCCTGCGGCGACCGACAGCCAGCGCTGCACGCGCGCTGCGGCTTCGGGCTCCTCGGGCAACCAGGTGCCGTTGTCGTATTTCTTGGCCAGGTACACCAGGATGGCGTTGGAATCGGCGATGACCGTGCCGTTGTCGTCGATGACCGGCACCTGCCCGAACGGGTTGAGGGCAAGGAACGCAGGCTGCTTGTGCTCACCTTTGGCCAGGTCGACGAAAACCAGCTCGGTCGGCAGGTTCAGCAACGAGAGCATCAGCTCGATACGGTGTGCGTGGCCAGACTTGGGGAAGTTGTAGAGTTTGATCTTGGTCGACATGGGCTTGGCTCCTGGTCAGCGCCGGAATGGGCTGGTGGAGGCCATGTTGGACCGATTCGACTGGCAGCAGAATCAGTGCTGGGGGGAAACCATAATTTCGCGTGGCGGAATAATGCGTGTAGAAGCGGCGCTAGGCCGCTTTTACAGTGCAGTGCACAGGCTGCATCTTCGGCTCAATGCCGCTGATTATGGAACTTGAACAACTGGCGTGCCGCCTCGATCACCTGAGGCACACAGGCTTGAATGTCCTCTTCACGCATTTGATCGAGCAACTCGAAGTTGTCCTCCAGCCCATGCAGGGAAATGGCCTTGAGCAGTTGATCCTGCTCAGGCGGCAACGCGTCCCAGCTGGCGACCTGGGTACCGCGCATATAGCCGAAGCACCACTCTTCCATGATGATCACAGCGCCATCGTCGGTTTCATTTTCCTCGAACAGCGGTTCGAACTGATCGATGTTGTCACCCAGTTCGTCCGCCACTTGGCTGGCGTAACGCAACATCAACGCCGTGTACGCCTCTTCATGCGCGGGCTTCTTGAATTTCGGCACTTTGCCACCCGCAACGGCTGGCAACCATTGTTCGGGGTGGACGGTGATGGGGGAACTGGCCAGGGCGGTAAAAAAACCATTGAGCTCGGCCAGGTTGAGTACCGAATAATCGTTGCCGTAGGTGATCAGCAGGTCTTCGAGGCGGTCGAGTTCTTTTTCGCTGAGCGCGGGGAGCATGGGGGTTGTCCTGAAAAGCAAAAGTGCAAGCACCCTAGCACAGCACGCACCAGAAGGCTGCCCGCAGCGACGAGGCTGCGGGCAGTTTCGCTAGCGTGGCAACCACGTGGGCAGCAGGGCCTGCCTGCCTGACCCGATCAGCAGCCAGAGCAGGACTCGGCACTTGCGCGGGCAAAGTTGCCCAGCCATGTGCAGCCCTTTTTTCTGCAGGTCGATCTCGCCGCCGACAAACCCATAGGTCGCTAGTGCCGTAGGCCCCCTGCCTGTGCGGGTAGCCACGATCACTGGCAAGCCAGGCGTGAGCTGGCCCAGCATCTCGGACCAGGCGCCCGAGACGTGCCCGGCACCAAACCCCGCAATCACCAGCCCCTCGTAACCCAGCGCTGGCAAGGCCTGTAACAAGGCAGTGTCCGCATCCAGGCAGGCCTCCAACAGGGCAACGCGATGATCGAGACGATGCGGCAGTGGCAGTACCTCCCGTGGTGAAGGCTGGTGGTGATAGCGCGCAACACCTTCGACCACTTCGCCCACGGGGCCACTGCCTGGTGACTCAAAAGCGGACATCGCCAGGCTGGCGACCTTGCGAACCTTCGCGGCGCTGTGGATCTGGTCGTTGATCACAACCAGCACGCCACGCCCCTGACTGGCCTGGGCTAACGCCACTTGCGCGGCCGCCAGTAGATTGGCCGGCCCGTCACTTCCCGGTTGGCTGGCCGAGCGCATGGCACCGGTCAGCACCAAGGGGGCATCGTATGGCCAGAGCAGGTCGAAGAAGTAAGCTGTCTCCTCTAGCGTATCGGTCCCTTGGGTGAGCATCACGGCCTGCGCACCGCGCGCTATCTGACCACGCGCCCACGCCAGCACTTCAAGCAGCGTCACAAACCCAAGCGAAGCGCTGGGCAGCATGCCTAACGTCGCCACTTCGAGGTGCGCCATCTGCCTGAGCGCTGGCAGCAAGGACAGTTGCTTCTCACAATCGAGCGTTGGCGTTACCCCCCCCTCAACCGTATCGACCTGCATGCTGACCGTGCCGCCCAGGCTGGCGATCGACAGCCGAGGCAACTGTGGAGACTCAGTCATGCCGCACCTCCTATCAGCCCCACCAGCGGCACGATCGCCAATGTACTGAAGGCCATGGACAAGACATTGCCGATGTAGCCATGCATATAGCTTGGCAACCGGCCACTGATGGCCACCGCCAATGGCGGCGCTACCAGCGCACCCAGCACCGCGCTGGTTACCACGACCTGCCAGTCACCACCGTGCATCAGCACGGCAGCCGGAACGATCGACACAATGGGAATGTAAGTGGGGTACCAGCCGCGCGCCTGCCATTGACGACGCCACACCAGCACCCCCACCAATGACGCCAGCGCCTGGCCTGCCACCATCTGCACGACCAGTTGCGAACCGTAGGCCGGTGCAGCAGGAGCAATCACGCAGGCCAACAGCAGGCCCAACAACAACCCGAGGCTGGCAAGCTCATTGCCGAAAAATGGCGCTTCACTGAAGTCAGCCAATACACGTCGAAGGGTCCAGACCACACCGTAGTCAGGTTGACGGGTGACGGGCTGCAACCCAGCGGGCCTTTTGCCTTGCTGCACCCATGACGGGAAACGCTTGCACAGCAGGAAAGCCACTACGCTCGCCACCGCCATGCCGCCAACGTTGCCGATGACCACCGGCAACTGCAAAGGAATGCACAGGTAATTGACCAGGAGCAGGCTGGCAGGCGTTACCAGAAGCGCACCGAGTAGCGCCCCGGTAATCGTCACCTGCCAGCCTCCGCCAAACAGCAATACCATGGCAGCCGGCAGCGACACGAAAGCGACGAAGGTCGGTTGCCACCCTCCCCCAGCCAGCGTCCACCCCCACAAGACGTGGCTGAGCAGCAGGCCGAGCAGCGAGCTGGTGAACACCCACGGCCACAGCCCAGTGCCATAACAAATGGCAAAACCTTGCCAGCGGTAGCCACGAAGACCGGCCCAATGCGCCAGACAGGCCCCCAGCAGCAGGCCCAAAGCCGGCAACTCGTGCTTGTAGAAAGCGACTTCGCTGATGTCGCCGACTATCCAGCGCAAACGGCTCAAGGGTTGATCAAGTGTGGCGGTGAGCTGTGCGTAGTCCGGCCATTGGCCGAAAACCAGGCTAACTATCAGCAATACGCTCAGGCAGGCCAATATCACCAGCGGTGGCCTTTGCCTGGTCGGGATGCTTATCTCGTTCATGTTCTGCCTCCTCAGCGCGGCATCGGGGCATGCAGGCGATAACCGAGGGTGTGGTCATAAAGATCGGTACGCCGATCTCGCGGCAGATCATTGAGGCTGTTCCAGATCGGCGCAGACCGAGCCGCACTGAGGTCCACATCGGCATAGAGGATGCTTTCCTCTTCCGCGCTTGCCACTTCTCCGATCGGCCAGCCGTTGGTGCAGGCAATCAGCGAACAGCCCAGAAAACGACCACCACGCTCGCTGCCAATTCGGTTGGCAGCGGCGATATAGACGTTGTTGACGTGCGCTGCGGTCATGGTCAGGTAAGAAGCCATGCAGCGCCCGGCCTCATCGAACAGCGGCGGCGGCGTCCACACCCAGTTGTTGAGGCTGCAGAGGATGTCGGCGCCTTGTGCAGCCATCAGCCGGGGGACTTCGGGGAACCAGATATCCCAGCAGATCAGCAGGCCGATACGCCCAATGGGGGTTTCGAACACCGGGAACCCGAGGTTACCGGGCGTGAACCACAGCTTCTCCTGGTTCCATAAGTGCGCTTTGCGGTAGTGCCCAAGCATTCCTTCCGGGCCGAAAAGTACGGCGCTGTCATACAGCTTCATCCCATCCCGTTCGGCGAACCCCGCCGCCAGATAGATGTGATGATCCCGCGCAAAGTCCGCCCAGGCTTGGACGCTGCGCCCGTCTTGCAGAGTCTGCGCATGGGCATAGGCTTCTGCCCGCGAGTGGAACGTATAACCAGTGTTGGCAAGCTCTGGCAGCACAATCAGGTTGGCACCTTCGCGTACGGCGCGCCGGGCCAATGCCAGGCCCCTGCTCACGTTGCTATCACCGTGCTCGACCCCCACTTGAGGGTCATACTGGATGACTGCGATGCGCACGGGGCTGACAGGGGTGCAGTGTTCAGACATGGCGGCTTCCTTTTATGTTTGTTGTGGAAGGGCGCCAGTAAAGCGGGGTTGAGCCTGGGAGCGACAGTCAGGACGCTCCCACAAGATCGTAGGGACAAGGAAGAATTATTGAGGGAAGGGTCCTACATATTGATTGCCGACGCCCTGATTACCGCACTTGATAATGCGGGTAATGATCCAAGGTGAAGCCACCATTGAAGGTGGCTTTCGTGCGATTGCAGAGGTTGATCACGGTATCGATTGCAGTGCGCAGGCACGGCTCAGTCCAACCCGCGTCAACAGAGAAGGACTCTCCCGCCAGATAGAGTCCGGAGGCCGCGCTGAGGTCGCGGTTGTATTTCATCAGGCTGAGCGCGTCGTAATAGGTACCAGCCCTGTACAGCTTTGCGCAGCCGAGAGCATTTCTATCTGTCATCCAGCGCTGTATGCGGATGTTTCGAGTATCGATGTAAGGCGATATGGCTTCCCCCATATTGGTACAGCGCATCAGAATCCGGTCGAGTTCCTGGATGCATTTGTTGCCCAACGCCTGATCTGATATCGCCCCCAATTTAGTGGCGTCATCTTCCCAGGTATAACTGAGCAGGATGCAGTCATCGGAGTAGCTGTCGTTGTAGCGGTAGGCATAAACATCGTGCACGAAGCTGTCAGTGACGAGGATTTGAGGGATGGCCACTTTGCGGTCGAGAAAGCTTTTTTTGAGTGGTGCATAGACCTTGCAACTGGTTTCCCAGTGGGCATGCTTCCAGGCATCGATGATCCGTTGCGGCAAAATCTCTCGATTGAAGCCATCGATCTGTATCTGGGTTTCAATCAGCCATGAAGGCGTGGTGAGGATTACGCTGTCGAAATCCTCGTGCAGGACCTGGCTATGTGCCGGATCACTGTGCTGCCAGCGATACTCCACCCGGACACGCCCATCAGACTGCTTGTGCAATGCGCAGACTGAACTGTCGGTCAGCAGACCGTCGTCTCGTTGAATGAAGTGATCATAAAGCGATGTACCTTGCATCCCAACGTCCATGAACAGCAGACAATCATCCATCGCTGCAAGGCCCAAATAGGCAGGCGCCTGAAACATGAGCCCTTTGCTATCGGGTAACTGGCCCGCTCCCAAATACGGTGCGACGTAGGGTATGCCGCCCTCATCAACACGCCCATGCACCAACTGCAAATGGCTGCTGAAGCCAAAGATCGCAGTACGCAGCGGGTACAAGCAGCAGACGTCATAGAATGCGCCCCAGCTGCCATCTCCAATGCCGATTGCATAGAAAATTGCCGACTCATCGCTGTTCATCCCCAACCCGCCGAAGTCTCCGGGGTTTTCAGCGCTCCAGGCGTCAAGGGCAGGCAACTGCACTAGGTCCCGGAAAGACAAGCGGTGATAACGTTCGACGATTGCCGACCACATCGCCTCCCAACCCCCCGTCCCATAATGAGCAGCGACCCGCTCGGCGAAATGCTCCGCAAAGCGCCGCCATTTGTTGTAGACATTCTGCAGCGTGAGGGTGGGAGGTGGTGTGTCTCCTTCCGGGTTAATCCAAATCAGCAGCGTTGGATCCCCCTTCCCATCCAGCTGACCCTCTCGCAGATAAATACCGGTGGCATTCACCCAGGGCGTACCGGGATTGGGAAAGTCAGTCAGGCGCAGCTCGAACACACTGGCGTAATAGGCCATAAGCGAGCGACCGTCCTTGGGTGGCTCTCCTGTCCTATTGAACAACGGCATACGCATAGCCCCCATTTCGAATGGGGTGGTGGGGTGCTTGTGATCCCCAAGCGTGTTCACCACAGTCAAATGACGCCCGCCCACACGCTTCGATTGCTCAATCAGGGTGATATGGGTAAAACCGCAACGCAACAGCTCCCGTGCGGCGGTCAACCCCGTTACACCAGCACCGATAATGCATATTCGGTGATGCGGCTGAGTAGCACGGGCTATACCTCCCGCTTGCTCGAGCAACCGGCGGTAATCAAAACAGAGATCGGGTGGATTGGGGTAGCGTGCAGCCCATGGCTGGGCTGGGGATGACGGCTCAACGGCCAAGTGTGCGGGGTGGTTGTGAGTCGATCCGATCGTCATGTTCTCGTGTTCGCCAAGGGTTGGGGAACCTGAGAATGGAGAATCGTAGAGTGACAGGCGCGGTGTTTATTTAATACCACTTGGTGTCTGGCGCAAAGCATTCGCGGGGGCGTGCCTACTCCCAAGGTAAGCACAGTCCTTAGGAACTGTGCAGTACTTGTGGGAGCGGGCTTGCCCCGCGAATAGGCCGTTAAGCCTTACACCGCCAGCGCGCGCTCACGCAGCTCGCTGTTGAGGATGCGGTCGTTCTCGCTGTAGTCGACCGGGCAGTCGATCACGTGTACGCCAGGGGTCTTGATGCAGTGCTCGAGCAGCGGCAGCAAGCCTTCGGCGCTTTCCACGCGGTGGCCATTGGCACCGTAGGCTTCGGCGTATTTGACGAAGTCCGGGTTGCCGTAGTCCAGGCCGAAATCGGTGAAGCCCATGTTGGCCTGCTTCCAGCGGATCATGCCGTAGCCGTCGTCACGCAAGATCACCACAGTGATGTGCATGCCCAGACGGACTGCGGTTTCGAGCTCTTGGCTGTTCATCATGAAGCCGCCGTCGCCACATACCGAGATTACCGGGCGGTCCGGGTACACCAGGTGCGCTGCCATCGCCGACGGCAGGCCGGCGCCCATGGTCGCCAGGGCGTTGTCGAGCAGCACGGTGTTCGGCTTGTGGGCCTTGTAGTTACGGGCGAACCAGATCTTGTAGATGCCGTTGTCGAGGGCAACGATACCTTCAGACGGCAGCACGCGACGGATGTCAGCGACCAGGCGCTGCGGGTAGACCGGGAAGCGGTCGTCGTCGGCGCCTTCGGCGATTTGCGCTTCGTTGGCTTCACGGATGGCCATGAGGCGGGTGAAGTCCCAGTGCGAAGTGTCGCCCAGGCCTTCAGCGATCTGCCAGACGGCGTTGGCGATGTCGCCGATCACTTCGACCTGCGGGAAGTACACGGCATCGACTTCGGCGGAGCGGAAGCTGATGTGGATGACTTCGGTGCCGCCACGGACCATGAAGAACGGCGGCTTCTCGATCACATCGTGGCCGATGTTGATGATCAGGTCGGCCGCTTCGATTGCGCGGTGGACGAAGTCACCGGACGACAGCGCGGCGTTGCCCAGGAAGCGCGGGCTGCGCTCGTCGACCACACCCTTGCCCAACTGGGTGGTAACAAACGGAATGCCGGTCTTGTCGATCAGCTGCTTGAGGACCTTGGCGGTCATCTTGCGGTTGGCGCCGGCACCGATCACCAGGATCGGGCTGCGAGCGGTGCGCAGTTTTTCGATGGCGGCTTCGATGGCCACGTGCTCGGCCAGCGGGCGGCGGTGCAGGCTGCGTGGGATCGGCATGGCATCAGTCTGCTCGGCAGCGATGTCTTCCGGCAGTTCCAGGTGCACGGCGCCTGGTTTTTCTTCTTCAGCCAGGCGGAACGCTTCACGCATGCGCGAAGGAATGTTGTCGGCCGAGGCGAACTGATGGGTGTACTTGGTGATGGGGGCCATCATGCCGCACACATCGATGATCTGGAAGCGGCCCTGTTTGGACTTCTTGATCGGCTTTTGGCCGGTGATCATCATCATCGGCATACCGCCGAGGTAGGCGTATGCACTGGCGGTGACCAGGTTGGTCGCGCCAGGGCCGAGGGTCGACAGGCTGACGCCGGTCTTGCCGGTCAGGCGGCCATAGGTGGCGGCCATGAAGCCCGCAGATTGTTCGTGGCGGGTCAGGACCAGCTTGATCTTCGACTTGCGCAGGGATTCCAGCAGGTCGAGGTTTTCCTCACCAGGGATGCCGAACACATACTCGACACCTTCGTTTTCCAGGCATTGCACAACGACATCGGCGGCCTTAGCCATCTTGCTCTCTACCTCAAGTGATAGGACGGTGAAAGTCCATAAATGCGCAGCACGGCACGCTGGCATCGCTCTATTCGGGCGCGAGGGTGCCCCGAACCTAAGTCTTGACGCAGGTTAGGCAGGGCAAAGTCACGTGCACGAACAGGATTAATTGTCGCACCCTTGGGCGCGTTTGGAGAGGTACAGGACGGACAAAACATCTTTGCCTGGAGACAGCGAATCTGCGGCTATAAACGGCAGAAAGACAAAACCCCTACCTGCTCGCGCAGATAGGGGTTTTGCGAAATGAATCTTGACGATGACCTACTCTCACATGGGGAAACCCCACACTACCATCGGCGATGCATCGTT